>JALSRW010000293.1 GCA_026984595.1 Alphaproteobacteria bacterium | reverse complement strand
ATCGGTGACGCCTCGGGCGAGCTGTTCCACCACATGGGCGGCGTTGCCGATCTCCAGCCGCACCACCACCCCGGGATATGCCGCGCGAAAGCGGCGCACCAGCTCCATCACCCCGAACGGCCCGTCCGCCCCGAGCCGCAGCCGGCCGCGGGCGAGCCGGCCGCTCTCCTCGAAGCGCGCCGCCAGATCGTCCCACAGCGCCAGCAACCCGCGGCATTGCTCGAACAGTTCGGCGCCGGCCTCGGTCAGGGCCAGGCGATTGCCCCGACGCCGGAACAGCGTGCGCCCCAACGCCGCCTCGAGGCCGCGCATGCGGGCGGTAACCGCCGGCTGGGTGAGACCGAGGCGTTCCGCGGCACGGGTCACGCCGCCTTCCTCGACCACCGCGCGCAATGTCAGCAGATGTTCGAAATGCATCATTTCTCCTGATGCAACAATCAGATTTATAGATTTGACCTATGGCGAAAGGAGGCGCAAGAGGCCAGCGAGCTTCGGGGGACCCATCCGCCATGCCGACCGCACCATCCGATCCGCCTCTGCTGCTGACACCCGGCCCGCTGACCACCTCGCGCAGCGTCAAGGAAGCGATGCTCCGCGACTGGGGCTCGCGGGACCACGAGTTCATCGCCCTCAACGCCACCGTGCGGCAACGGCTGACGGCGCTGGCCGGCGCCGAGGCCAGCCATGTGACGGTTCCGCTCCAGGGCAGCGGCACCTTTGTGGTGGAGGCCATGCTCGGCACGCTCGTGCCACGCGACGGCCGGCTGCTGGTGCTGGTCAACGGCGCCTATGGCGAACGCATGCTGCGGATCGCGCAATACCACGGCCGCGAGGCCCGGGCGCTGCGCACTCCCGAAGACCTGCCCAACGATCCCGGAGCGCTGGATCGGGCGCTGGCCGAGGATCCGGCCATCACCCATGTGGCGGTGGTCCATTGCGAGACCACCTCGGGGATCCTCAACCCGTTGTACGAGATCGCCGAGGTCACCGCGCGCCACGGCCGGCGGCTGCTGATCGACGCCATGAGCGCCTTCGGCGCCTTGCCTCTCGATGCCCGCGAGATCCGCTTCGAGGCGGTCGCCGCCTCGGCCAACAAATGCCTCGAGGGCGTGCCCGGGGTGGCCTTCGCCATCCTCGAGCGCGAGGCGCTGCTGGCCGCCGCCGGCAACTGCCCGTCGCTGGCTCTCGATCTCCACGACCAGTACCTGGCCATGGAGAAGAACGGACAATGGCGCTTCACCCCGCCCACCCATGTGCTGGCCGCCTTCCACCAGGCGCTGATCGAGCACGCGGAGGAAGGCGGCGTCGAGGGGCGCGGCCGGCGCTATCGCGAGAACTGCCGGATCCTGGTCGAGGGCATGCGCCGGCTGGGTTTCGTGCCCCTGCTGCCGGAGGAATACCAGGCGCCGATCATCGTCACCTTCCGCCTGCCCGGGGATCCGGCCTTCCTCTTCGAGGATTTCTACGACCGGCTGCGGCGCAAGGGGTTCGTGATCTACCCGGGCAAGCTCACCGTCGCGCCGAGTTTCCGGATCGGCTGCATCGGCCGTGTCACCGCCGAGGACATGCGCCGCGCCGTCGCCGCCGTGGCCGAGACCATGCAGGAGATGGGGGTGGCCAGCGGCCGCCCCGCCGACCGTCCCCCCCAACCGCGTTCGGGAGAGCCGCAGTCATGAGCCAGATCTACGATTTCCGCTACACCCGCAGCTATCGCGGACCGGTCCAGGCGGTGCTGCTCGATTGGGCCGGCACCACCATGGATTTCGGCTGCATGGCGCCGGCGGTGGTGTTCGTCGAGGTGTTCCGGCGCAAGCAGGTGCCGATCACCATGGAGGAGGCGCGGGCGCCGATGGGCGCCCACAAGAAGGTCCATATCCGCCGGATCACCGAGCTGCCGACGGTGCGCAGGCGCTGGCAGGAGACCCACGGCCGGCTCCCGACCGAAGAGGATGTGGAGGCCATGTTCGCCGATTTCGTACCGCTCCAGCTCGAATGTCTGAGCCGATATTCGGACCTCGTCCCGGGCACGCTGGAGACCATCGCCTGGCTGCGCGAGCGGGGCATCAAGATCGGCTCGACCACCGGCTACACCACCGAGATGATGGCCATCAATCTCGCGGACGCCCGCCGCCAGGGTTACGAACCCGACAGCACGGTCTGTGCCTCCGACGTTCCCGCCGGCCGCCCCTACCCTTTCATGTGCCTGCAAAATGCCATCAATCTCGGGGTCGACTGCGTCGCCGCCTGCGTCAAGGTGGACGATACCCTGCCGGGCGTCGAGGAAGGGCTCAATGCCGGCATGTGGAGCATCGGCCTCGCCATCTCCGGCAACGAGGTGGGGCTCTCCCTCGAGGAGTGGAAGGCGCTCTCCGCCGAGGAGCAGGAGGCGCTGCGGCAGCGCGCCTATCGCAACCTGCTGCGCGGCGGCGCCCATTACGTGGTCGACGACATCACCGGCATCCCGGCCTGCATCGAGGAGATCGAGCAGCGCATCCGCCGCGGCGAGAAGCCCTGAGGCGGGAATCGCGCATACCGGGGGATGCGTCCGGCAGGATCTTCACGATTTCTTAACCCATGCGTGCGGACCGGCGGTTAGGGTTGGTGTTCGGTAACCGTCGGGAGGAACGAATGCGCAATCCTGTCGAACGCTTTCCGGTGCGCATCGACCGCGCCGCGACAGCCGGGCTCCGGGAGCGGCCGCGTGCCGTCGGAGGCTTTTCCTGGACCGGGATGCTCGCCGCACTGGTGACCGG
>JALSRW010000292.1 GCA_026984595.1 Alphaproteobacteria bacterium | reverse complement strand
GCCGCAACGGGATGCACGCGGGCGTCCGATTCCCTGGCTCTTTCCATCACGGGGAAGAAGCGGTCATTTGACGCGGCAACGGGCATTGCAGCTTCTCAAGGAGCTGGCCGTCGAATGCGGCCTCGACCCCGCCCGGCTGTCGCCGCATGTGCTGCGCCACGCCTTTGCCACCCATCTTCTGGAGGGCGGCGCCGATCTGCGGGTGGTGCAGACCCTGCTCGGTCATGCCGACATCGCCACCACCCAGATCTACACCCATCTGCAGACCGAACGACTCGCCCGGGTCGTGACGCAGCACCATCCTCTTGCTAGGAAGGCGTCCCGAGAGAGCGCCGCGGTGCAGCGCAGCAAACCGCCTGCCGGCCGCAAGCGCCGCACCCGATCCCCACACGAGCAGTCGAAGGAGCACCGATGAGCTTCAAGATCGTCGAGGAGGCCACGCCCCGCCTGAACCGTTCGGAGCTGGCCGTCCCGGGCTCGAGCCCGCAGCTATTCGAAAAGGCGGCGAAGTCGGCTGCCGACGTCATCTTCCTCGATCTCGAGGATGCGGTCGCCCCGGACAAGAAGGAGGAGGCCCGGCGCAACGTCATCCGGGCCCTCAACGAGATCGACTGGGGCAACAAGACCGTGAGCGTGCGCATCAACGGGCTCGACACCCATTACATGTATCGCGACGTGGTGGAGGTGATCGAGCAGACCGGCGAGCGCCTCGATCTGTTCATGATCCCCAAGGTGGGCACCGCCGCCGATGTCTACGCGGTGGACATGCTGGTGAGTCAGGTCGAGCAGGCCAAGGGCCGCAAGAAGCGGATCGGCTTCGAGCTGATCATCGAGACCGCCCTCGGCATGCAGAACGTCCACGAGATCGCCGGCGCCAGCCCCCGCAACGAGTCGCTGCATTTCGGCGTCGCCGACTATGCCGCCTCGACGCGCGCCCGCACCACCAACATCGGCGGCGTCAATCCCGATTACAGCGTGCTCACCGATCCGCTGGAGGATGGCCGCCGCGAGGTCCATTGGGGCGACATGTGGCACTATGCCATCGCCCGCATGGTGGTGGCCGCCCGGGCCAACGGCCTGCGGCCCATCGACGGGCCGTTCGGCGATTTCTCCGATGCCGACGGCTACCGGGCGGCGGCTCGGCGGGCCGCGGCCCTGGGATGCGAGGGCAAATGGGCCATCCATCCCTCCCAGATCGCGCTGGCCAACGAGGTGTTCAGCCCCTCGGAAAAGGAAGTCGAGCGGGCCCGGCGCATCCTCGCCGCGATGGAGGAGGCGGCACGCGAGGGCAAGGGCGCGGTCAGCCTCGACGGGCGCCTGATCGACATCGCCTCGATCCGGCAGGCCCAGGCGCTGGTCGCCAAGGCCGACCAGATCACCGCCGCCGGCGGCTGAAGCCGATCCTAGTCCCGGGGAGTCGGGTCGGCGGGTCCGGCTCCCCGGCGTCGGCCGAGAAAGGCCAGAAAGGCGGGCAGCTCCCGTCGCCACAGCGGCCAGCGATGGCCGCCGTCGCGGATGCGCAGCTCGGGCCGCTTCCCGATCTCCCTCAGCGCCAGATAGAAGCGGATCGTGCCCATCTCGAGGCCGAATTCGTCGTCGTCGCCGGACATCAGATAGAAAGCCGGCAGACGGGTCGCCGCCGGCAGCCGCTGCAGCAGCCGGAAGGGATCGGCGCGGTCGAAGCGCCGGCGGTCGAAGGGATCGCCGAAGGCGGCGCCGAACAGGCGGAGCTGGACCGCGTCGATGCGGCTGCCCGGCGCCAGGATGGCCGGGCTGAAGGCGCCCACCGCATCGAACATCGCCGGTGCCCGCAGCGCCAGATGCAGGGCGCCGAAGCCGCCCATCGACAGGCCGGCGATCGCCCGATTGCCGGGATCGCCGTTCCAGCGTGCTTCCACCGCCGGTACGAATTCCTCGAGAAAGGCGGTGGCCACCGGTCCGAAGGCGGCGCTGTCGACATACCAGCTATTGCCGAGCCCGGGCATCACCACCAGCATCGGCGGCAGATCCGGTCGGGCACGGATCGCATCCGCGAGCCCGCCGACGCCGAGCCAATCGTTCTCGTTGCCACCGTGGCCGTGCAGAAGATAGAGCACCGGCAGTCGGGCATCGCCGCCATCCTCGGGACGATACAGACTGTAGGGAACGGGGCGCCCCAGCAGAGCGCTCTTTTCGGCGAGCCCGCGGAGGATCTCCGCACGGGCGGTGCAGGAGGCGAGCAGCAGAGCCAGCAGCAACGCCAGCGGCTTCAAAGGCACTTGAAATACTCGAAGGGTTCCCGGCAGCAGCGGCAGCGATAGAGCGCCTTGCAGGCGGTGGAGCCGAACTCGGCCAGCCGCTCGGTGTCGGTCGATCCACAGCGTGGGCAGGCCACCTCGGGACCGCCGCCGAACAGCGCGGCACGACCGCTGCCGGCCACCGGCGGGGCGATGCCGGCCTCCTGCAGCTTGCGACGTCCTTCCTCGGTGATCCAGTCGGTGGTCCAGGGCGGGCTGAGCACGGTCTCGATGCGGGCATGGGGAAAGCCGACCCGATCGAGGGCGGCGCGGATCTGGAGCTCGATGAGCCGGGTCGCCGGGCAGCCGGTATATGTGGGGGTGATGCGCACCACGGGGTTGCCCGCCTCGTCGTCGGTCACCGCCCGGACGATGCCGAGATCGAGGATGGTGACATAGGGGATCTCGGGGTCCTCTACCTCCGCCAGCGCCTGCCAGATCCGGCGATGCCGGGAATCCTCCGTCAGCGCTTCACCGCC
>JALSRW010000291.1 GCA_026984595.1 Alphaproteobacteria bacterium | reverse complement strand
CGGCGGCACCTTCTTGTTCAGCTTGACGTACTGCTCGAACTGGCTGACCACGGCCCGGGCCAGGGCTTCCAGCTCCCGCGGATCGGATTCCGCCTCCGGCAGGACGTGCGCCTGGGCCTGGAAGAACTTGGGATTGTCGATGAAGCTCGCGATCTCGGCCCGGGCATTGCCCTCAACCAGCACCTTCACGGTGCCGTCCGGCAGCTTGAGGAGCTGCAGCACGCTGGACACCGTGCCGACCCGGTAGATGTCGTCGGTGCCAGGATCGTCCTGACCGGCGTTCTTCTGCGCCACCAGGAGGATCTGCTTGTCGTCCCGCATCACCTCCTCGAGCGCCCGGATCGACTTCTCGCGGCCGACGAAGAGCGGCACGATCATGTGGGGGAAGACCACGATGTCGCGCAGCGGGAGGACGGGATACACGGCTGCCTTGGGCGTTTCGATCATCACACCTTACCAGAGAGACGGCGCCCCTTCGGGCGTCGGTTACGTTCGCTCATCGTCGCCAAGGACATGGCGCCCGGCGACGGCCAATTCAAGGTCGCGAGGCCCGCTCGGCGCGCGCCGCCGCCGGACCCGTTCAGGAGGCCGAGCCGACGTCGCCGGCCCGGTCGGCGTAGATCATGAGCGGCTTGGCGCCGGTGGCGACGACCTCCTTGTTGATCACCACCTCCTCGACGCCATGCAAAGACGGCAGCTCGAACATGGTCTCGAGCAGGATCGTCTCCATGATCGAGCGCAGGCCGCGCGCCCCGGTCTTGCGCAGGATCGCCTTCTCGGCGATCGCCTTCAGCGCCTCCTCGGTGAAGGTCAGGCGCACGTCCTCCATCTCGAACAGCTTCTGATACTGCTTGACCAGGGCGTTCTTCGGCTCGACCAGGATCCGCACCAGCGCCGCCTCGTCCAGATCCGAGAGCGTCGCCACCACCGGCAGCCGCCCCACGAACTCCGGAATCAGCCCGAACTTCAAGAGATCGTCCGGCTCCACCTCGCCCAACAGCTCCCCGGTCTGGCGCGCGTCCGGCGAGCGCACCTCGGCGCCAAAACCCATCGAGCGCTGCCGCCCGCGCCGGGCGATGATCTTCTCCAGCCCGCTGAAGGCGCCGCCGCAGATGAACAGGATGTTGGTGGTGTCGACCTGGAGAAACTCCTGCTGCGGATGCTTGCGTCCGCCCTGCGGCGGCACGCTGGCGATGGTCCCCTCGATGATCTTCAGGAGCGCCTGCTGCACCCCCTCGCCGGAGACGTCGCGGGTGATCGACGGGTTCTCCGACTTGCGCGAGATCTTGTCGACCTCGTCGATGTAGACGATGCCGCGCTGCGCCCGCTCGACATTGTAGTCGGCCGCCTGCAGGAGCTTGAGGATGATGTTCTCGACGTCCTCGCCGACATAGCCGGCCTCGGTCAGCGTCGTCGCATCCGCCATGGTGAAGGGCACGTCCAGGGTGCGGGCCAGCGTCTGGGCGAGCAGGGTCTTGCCGCAGCCGGTCGGGCCGATCAGCAGGATGTTGGATTTCTGCAGCTCGACCTCGCCGGTGCGGCCGCCATGCGCCAGGCGCTTGTAGTGGTTGTGCACCGCCACCGAGAGCACCCGCTTGGCCTGCTCCTGCCCGATCACATAGTCGTCCAGCACCCCCTTGATCTCGCTCGGGGTGGGCACGCCGGCCCGGCTCTTGACGAGCGAGCTCTTGTGCTCCTCGCGGATGATGTCGGTGCATAGCTCGACGCACTCGTCGCAGATGAACA
>JALSRW010000290.1 GCA_026984595.1 Alphaproteobacteria bacterium | reverse complement strand
GGACAGTGGCGCCGAGGCCGATGCCAATTTCGTCCTTGCCGCTTCCGGCGGCATCGTCGAGATCCAGGTGACGGCCGAGGATTTCCCCATCCGCGAGGAACAGTTCGAGGCCATGCGGGCACTCGCTGGCAAGGGCATCCGCGAGCTGGTGGCCCGCCAGCGCGCCGCCCTGGCCGCGGCATGAGCAGGCTCGCCGCACTTCAGGGCGGCAGGCTGGTGCTGGCCTCGCACAATCCCGGCAAGCTGCGCGAGTTCCGGCAACTGCTGGCGCCGCTCGAGGTCACCCTGCGGGGTGCCGGGGAGCTCGATCTCCCGGAGCCCGAGGAAACCGGCACGAGCTTCGCCGGGAATGCCCGGATCAAGGCGCTGGCGGCGGCCCGCGCCTCGGGCCTGCCGGCACTGGCCGACGACAGCGGGCTCGCGGCCTACGGGCTCGACGGCGCCCCCGGCATCCATTCGGCGCGCTGGGCCGGACCGGAGAAGGATTTCGCGGCCGCCATGCGGCGCCTCCGCGAGGAACTGGTGACGCGGTTCGGTGGGTTCGAGCGGGCCGACCGGCGGGCCGCCTTCGTCTGCGCCCTGTGTCTGGCCTGGCCCGACGGCGAGCTTCGCGAATTCGAGGGCCGGGTGGAGGGGGAGATCGTCTGGCCGCCGCGGGGCGAAGGCGGTTTCGGCTACGATCCGGTCTTCGTTCCGGAGGGCGAAAGCCGAAGCTTCGCCGAGATGCAGCCCGCCGAGAAGGATGCTCTCAGCCATCGCGCGCGGGCCGTGGCGGCCCTGCTGGCGGCGGCGGAGGCGGACCCGCCGGGATCTTGAACTTTCCCGTGATCGCGGGCATATGGGGCCGTGCTCGGGGCCGTAGCTCAGCTGGGAGAGCGCCTGCTTTGCACGCAGGAGGTCGTCGGTTCGATCCCGATCGGCTCCACCAGGAACATCAACGGGTTGAACAGCGCACCGGATGCGGCTTACAGGGTTTGCCGTCACCCTGTCGCCACGCGGGTCGAAATCACCTCCGGTGGCCCCGAACTACGCACGACGGCAGGCGAGATGGCCCCCGCGCGCCGTCGCAGGCGGGACAGATGCGCCGCTTCCCGTCTCCCACGAAGGTCGCCCCCGGGAAGCCGTCCGCGCCCGCCTCGGCACCGCCCGGCCTTCCATCGGCGGCACCAGAGGTCCGTCTTCCATCGCTGCGGCGCCGATGGCGTCGAGGCGGGTCCGGAGCCCGCAGCCGGTGGGCGCTGGCGTTCCTCGCCCGGGCGCGCTCGGGCCTCCTCGAGGCTTGGACGATCGTGCCGATACGGAATCTGCGTTCTGCGCACAGGCAGCGCAGGGGGCGCCTTGTCGCATTCCGTGACGGAGTTGGGACCTCACTCCCCCGCAGCGGGAGTGGGCGACCCGCGCCGCTCGATGGTGCCGGGCCCTCGCGACGCGACCGATACGCCGAAGGTAGGCATGGAGGCGTGGAAACGCAAGGCGGCGGATCTTCGAGGATTCCCGGAAATCCGTTCAGACCAGCGACTTCACCGGCTAAGAGGGGGATCCCCGGTGCTTCCGGGCTCCTCGGCGGCCGGGCCGGGATGAGCGCATGTCCCGGCCTCGCTGCGCTCCCCCAGTACCGACACCGCCGGTCCCACCGACATGCGGCGCGGGCGAGCGCAGGAAAACCGCCCGATGGTGCCCAGGGACGGAATCGAACCGCCGACACAGGGATTTTCAGTCCCTTGCTCTACCGACTGAGCTACCTGGGCAGGGGGCGAGGCGGGTTATAGGTCGGCACCCCGGGCCTGTCCAGAGGGCAGAAGGCCGGAAGCACAGCCGGGGCGAGCGCGCCCCGAGCCTCACGGGCGCACATCGGGCCGCAGCGAGATCAGCCCCTGATCGAGGGCCCAATCGAGACCCAGGGTGAGCGTCGCGGCGAGAATGGTGGCGGCCAGCGCCTTCAACCACAGCCGCGGCCGCGCAGGCGCACTCGGCACCGTGCCGGGCTCGGGTTCCTGCTCGGGACGCACGCCGAAGGGCAGGGCCATGAAGAAGAACAGCCACCAGCTCACGAAGAAAACGACGCTGAAACCGACGCCGTTCATGCCTGCTCCAGCTCCACCAGCGTCCCGAAACAATCCTTGGGATGCAGAAACAGAACCGGCTTGCCATGGGCGCCGATCTTCGGCCGGCCATCGCCCAGGATGCGCAGGCCACGCGCCCCGAGCGCATCGCGGGCGGCGAGGATGTCCTCCACCTCGAAGCACAGATGGTGGATCCCTCCCGCCGGATTGCGGGCGAGAAAGGCGGCGATCGGCGAATTCTCGCCGAGCACCCCCAGAAGCTCGATCTTGGTGTTCGGGAGGGTGACGAAGACCGTCCGTACGCCGTGCTCGGGCTGCTCCTCGATCTCCGAGACCTCGGCCCCCAGTACATCGCGGTAATGGGCCCGCGCCGCCTCGAGATCGGGTACGGCGATGGCGACATGGTTGAGACGACCGAGCATGCTCAGCGCACCCCCACCGAATCCTCCTCGAGCGCGGTCAGGGATTCCGGCGTCAGCCGGGTCACCTGGACCTCGATCACCGGCCGCTTGTGGCGCGACAGGCCGAGGGTCTGGCGTACCGTCACCCGGGCCGCTTCGCATACCCGCTCGTCGTTCATCACCACCTCGTCCTCCAGCGCCTCGATCGCCCGCGTCAGCGCCTCCTCCAGCCTCTCCTGCAACCGCTCGAAGCGCTCCGGTTCGACGGACCCGACATTGGCCACCGCCGGCGGCGCCATGACGCTGCCA
>JALSRW010000289.1 GCA_026984595.1 Alphaproteobacteria bacterium | reverse complement strand
GGCAACCGCCTCGAGCAATTCGGCGAAGGCCCGGAAGACACCCTCCTCCGGCACGTCCTTGAAGTAGAACGGCGGCAGCATCAGCATTCGCGTCACCCCGGCATCGAGGCCGTGACGGGCGAGCGCCAGCGTATCGGCATGGGCGCAGCAGCCGATGCCCAGGAGAATGCGCTCGGGCGCTACGCCGCGGCGAAGCACGGCTTCCAGCGCGGCCTGCCGTTCGGCGACGGAAAAGGACGGCGCCTCGCCGGTGGTGCCGAACAGGGCGACGCCGTGGCAACCGTGATGCAGCAGCCAGCGAAGATGGGCGGCGAGCCGCACATGGCTGATCTCGCCGTCACTGTCGACCGGCGTCACGCTGGCCGCGAAAATCCCCTTCATCGGACCTTCCTCCGAAGTCTCCCCCGAAGCCATCACCTAGCGCCGATCGGCGGCCGTTCCAAGCGCCGCGATCAGCGCAGCACCATCTCCTGGAAGACGATCATGGCGATGGCCGAGACGGTCACCGTCAACAGCACGCCGCCTTTCCCCAGATCGGCACGCGCTTCCGGCAGCAGCTCGGCGAAGGTCATCCACAGCATGGCGCCGGCGGCGAGCCCGAATCCCGCCGCCAGCAGCGGCGCGAAGGCGGTGACGAAGAGATAGGCCGGGACCGCCATCAGCGGTTGCGGCAGACTGGAGAACACGCTCCAGCCCGCGGCTTTCCGGACCGACACCCCCCGCGGCACCAGTACGAGGCTGATGGCCAGCCCTTCGGGGATGTTGTGGACGGCGATGGCGGCGGAGATGAACAGACCGAGCCCTTCGCCGCCGCCGAAGGAAACACCGACGCCGATCCCTTCGGTGAAGGAGTGGAGCGTCATCACCCCGACGATCAGCAGCGCCTTCCTGGCATCGGCACCGCGCAACGCGCCCAGCTCGAAGTCCGGCCGGTGGTGCACCAGCCGATGGCCGAAGCGCATCAGGAGCCAGCCCGGCAGCATGCCGACAGCGACCCGCCACTGGCTCGCCTGGGCACCCTCGATGATCAGGGTCAGGCTGGCGGCGATCATCAGCCCGGCGGCGAAGGCGTTGAACAGGCCGAGCCAGCTCCGGCGCATGCGCGGCACGAAGAGAAACGGCAGTGCGCCGAGCCCGGTGGCCAGGGCGGTCATCGAAGCGGCGAGGAAGACGATGGCGAGATGGACCCAGTCCACGCGGCCGCCTCGTCAGCCCGGAGCGGGGCCGGCGCCGCGGGCCGGGCCGGCTGTCACGGCACCAGCACCTGCCGCCCACGGACCCGTCCGGCGGCGAGATCCGCGAGTGCCGCATTGGCTTCCTCGAGCGGACGCCGGGTCACCGGAATGGGCGGCACCTTGCCCTCCTGCGCGAGCCGCAGCACGGTACGCAGATCGTCGAGCGTCCCCACATAGGAGCCACGCAGGGTGAGGGCCCGCAGCGGCAACCAGGGCATCGGCAGTTCGAGGCGACCGCCATAGAGACCGACCACCACCAGCGTGCCCCCCTTGGCCACCAGACAGGAGAGGCCGAACCGCGCGGTCTCCGGCCGGCCGACGAAATCGATCACCGCCCAGGCTCCTCCCGCCGACCATTCCTGCACCCGTTCGACGACGTCGGGAGCGCTGGGGTCGAAGGCCGCGGCCGCACCGGCCCCCAACGCCAACTCCCGCTTTTCGGGATCGATGTCGGCCACCGCCACCGGCCCGGGCACCCGCGAGGGAGCGAGAGCCAGGGCGTTCATCCCGACGCCGCCGGCGCCGATCAGCAGCAGCGCCTGATCGTCGCGGCGGACACCGGTCTTGCCGAGAGCCGCCCAGGCGGTCACCCCGGAACAGGCGTAGGTGCAGGCGAGTTCCCGCGGCAGCCCGTCGAAGGGGACGAGATAGCGCGGATGCGGCACGAGGATGTGGGAAGCGTAGCCACCGCCCTCGTAGGCACCGAGGAACCGGGGTCGCGGACAGAGGTTTTCCTCACCCCGCAGGCACGGCCCGCACCGCCCGCAGCCGATCCAGGGGAACACCACATACTCGCGGCCGGTCTCGACCCCCGGGGCCTCGGCCTCCGGCCCCATGGCCACCACCTCGCCCGCGATCTCGTGCCCGGGAGTGAAGGGAAGCCGCGTTCCCCGTTCCTCGAGCACCAGGCGCTCGCCGTCGCCGAGATCGAAATAGCCCTGATGGATGTGCAGATCGGAATGGCAGACACCACAGGCCGTCACCCGTACGAGCACCTCGCTTCCCCGAGGCTCCGGTGTCGGATATTCGCGCATCTCCAAGGGCTTTCCCCAGGCCACGACCTCGCATCGGCGCATCGTTCTTCTCCCCCGAACCGATGCCGCCACTGTAGCCTTCCACCCCCCGGTTGGGGAGAGGGTGCGAGCGCGCGCCGGATCGCGTAGACTGGCAGAAAAGGCGGGAGGACATCCGTGCGATTTCTCGTCGGATTGCTGGGTATCTGGCTGGTCGGCTTGGAGCCTGTGGTGCACGGTCCGACACCGCCCGATCGCCTCGAGGGCATCGAGCGCTCGGTCGCCGGCAAGCTGCTGGTGGCCAGCGAGGAGCTCGGCGATCCCAATTTCGCGCGCAGCGTGGTGCTGGTCGTACTGCACGACGAGAAGGGAGCGCTGGGGCTGGTGGTCAACCGCGACTATGGTCGCGTGCCGGCCGGCGAACTGCTGAAGCGGCTGGGGCTGCCGAGCGAAGGAGCGGAGGGAGAGATCACCCTGGCCTATGGCGGACCGGTCGACCCCGGCACCGGGTTCGTCGTCCATACCCCCG
>JALSRW010000288.1 GCA_026984595.1 Alphaproteobacteria bacterium | reverse complement strand
CCTCGCTTGGCTCGACCGCCTGCCGCTCGACGGGTCGCTGACCGAACGCGACATCGTTCGGAGGCTGGAGGCGGAGCGCTCGCGCGATCCGCTCTACCGCGGTCCCAGCTTCGAAACCATCGCCGGTCATGGCCCCGACGGTGCCATCGTCCATTACCGGGTCACCGAACGAAGCGCCCGGCCGCTGACCGGCGATACGCTGCTCCTGGTCGACTCCGGCGGACACTATCTCGACGGCACCACGGACATCACCCGGACGGTGGCACTGGGCCAGCCGGCGCCGGCCATGCGCGAGCATTTCACCCTCGTTCTCAAGGGCCACATCGCCCTCGCCACGGTGCGCTTTCCCGAAGGTACCGGCGGCGCGCAGCTCGACAGCCTGGCCCGCCTCGCCCTCTGGCAGGCGGGGCTGGATTACGACCACGGCACCGGCCACGGGGTGGGCAGCTATCTCTGCGTGCACGAGGGGCCGCAGCGCATCGCCAAGACCGGCTCGGCGGTCGCTCTGCAGCCCGGCATGATCCTCTCCAACGAGCCCGGCTACTATCGCACCGGCGCCTACGGCATCCGCATCGAGAACCTGCTGCTGGTGGTCCCCTGCGAGGATGTTCCGCAAGGGGGGGAACGGCCGCTTCTCGGTTTCGAGACCCTGACCCTGGCTCCCATCGACCGCCGTCTGATCCTGCCCGAGCTCCTGACGCAGGCGGAACGGGCCTGGCTCGATAGCTATCATGCGCGGGTGCGGGAGACCCTGGCTCCCGCCCTCGACGCCGCACATCGCGCATGGCTGGAAGCGGCCTGCGCTCCTCTGTGAGCGCCGCCCCCCGGCAGTTCTAGAACACCGCCCGGATCCGTCTCGCGATACGGCGGCCGAGAAGGTTGAGCCGGAACAGGAAACGGTGCAGCCAGGCATCCGCCCGCATTATCATCTCCCCGGCCTTCGGATAGCGTGCCTTGAAGCGCTCCAGAAGCCGCCGGGCCCAGGGGCTGTAGCGCGACAAGAGCAGCAGGCCCACGAGGATGAACAGCACGCCCTGGAGAATGGGCAGGAACAGCCCCACCACGCCGAGCAGAAGGAAGGCGTAGCCCAGGGCGATGGTCAATATCCGGGTCATTTCGCTCCTATGAGGTCGTACCATTCCTGTTCGCTCACGATGCGCACGCCGAGCTCCCGGGCGCGCATCAGCTTGCTGCCGGGATCGGCCCCGACGACCACGAAATCGGTGCGCCTGGAGACCGAGCTCGCGACCTTGGCGCCGCGTGCTTCGGCCCGCTCCCTGGCCTCGCTGCGGCTCATCCGCGACAGCTCGCCGGTGAACACGATCGTCTTGCCGGCCAAGGGCGAGGCGGCGGCCGCCGGCGTCTCCACCGGCTCGATCTCGATCTCGCCGGCAAGCTCGTCCACCAGTTTCCGGTTGCGCGGTTCGCGGAAGAACTCGGCCAAGGCCTCGGCGATGGTCGGCCCGATCCCTTCGATCGCTTCCAGCTCCTCGCGCACCCGCTCGTCTCCGGTGGCCAGCGACTCCATCGCCCGACGCCAGGCATCGAACGTCCGGTAGTGGCGGGCCAGGATACGCGCATTGACCTCCCCCACATAGCGGATGCCGAGGGCGAAGATGAAGCGGTCGAGGGAGATGTGCCGCCGCGCCTCGATCATCGCCACCAGATTCCGGATCTTCTTCGCACCCCAGCCCTCGAGCTGCTCCAGCTTCTCCAGCCGATCGCGCTGCCGCGGCAGCCGGAACAGATCGACCGGGCTCTCGAGGATTCCGGCCTCCATGAGCCGGGGGATCTGCTTCTTGCCGAGCCCCTCGATGTCGAAGGCGCGGCGGCCGACGAAATGTTTGAGCCGCTCGACCCGCTGCGCCGGGCAGAAGAGGCCGCCGGTGCAGCGGCGGATGGCCTCGCCCGGCGGCCGGATGGCGAGGCTGCCGCAGACCGGGCAGTGGTCGGGAAAGATGAAGGGCCGGCTGTCCGGCGGCCGCTTTTCGCGCACCACCTCCACCACCTGGGGGATGACATCGCCGGCACGCTGCACGATCACCGTGTCGCCGACGCGGATGTCCTTACCGGCGATATAGTCCTCGTTGTGCAGGGTGGCCCGTTTGACCACCACCCCGCCGACGGTGACCGGCTCCAGCTCGGCGACCGGGGTGAGGGCACCGGTGCGGCCGACCTGGATGACGATGTCGCGGATCCGGGTGAAGGCCTTCTGCGGGCTGAACTTGTGGGCGATCGCCCAGCGCGGCGCCCGCTGCACGAAGCCGAGCCGCTCCTGCAGGGCGATGTCGTCGACCTTGTCCACCACCCCGTCGATGTCGTAGGGCAGCTCGAAGCGGATCTGCTCGAGCTCGTCGTGATAGGCTGCCAGCTCGTCCTCGCTGCTGCAACGTCGGGTCAGTGGATTGACCGGAAAGCCGAGCGCCCGCACGCGCTCGAGAAAGGCGCTGTAGGTACCGCTGATCGGCGGATCGGCCGCGCCCCAGCCCCAGACGAAGAAGCGCAGCGGGCGCTGGGCGGTGATCCGGCTGTCGAGCTGCCGCAGCGAGCCGGCCGCGGCATTGCGGGGATTGGCGAAGACGGGCTCGCCCCGGGCCGCGCGTTCGGCGTTCAGGCGCTCGAAATCCGCGCGGTTCATGTACACCTCGCCCCGAATCTCCAGCACCGGCGGCGGTTCCCCCGTCATCAGATGCTGCGGGATCTCGCGGATCGTGCGGACGTTGGCGGTGACGTCCTCGCCGGTGTAGCCGTCGCCGCGGGTGGCGGCGCTGACGAGC
>JALSRW010000287.1 GCA_026984595.1 Alphaproteobacteria bacterium | reverse complement strand
CTTGTCGCCGCTCATGGTCTGGCCGTTGGGCATGATCAGCTTGTATTTCCAGTCCGCCGTGTCCGGACTGCTCCCGGCCCGGAGCTTTTCCATCACGAAGAGAGGACCGAGGGCCACCGAACCGTCCGGTTTCACGACGAAACTGTCCTTGGTCACGATCCCGCCGGTGGGAATGCGACCGACCTCCTCGTATTTCCCGTAGGCGCCCGCGGCCTTGGGATCGGCATAGTTCTGCACGTAGCGGTTGCCGTGGGTCGCCGATTTGTAGGGTGCGGTCGAGAACCGCGGCCAGCCCTGATAGTCGGTGGCCACCGGATCGCCGGACGCGCCGTAGGCCTCCTGCATCTTGGCCATCAGCCCCTCGTAGACGGCCCGCGCCTTGGCCTCGTCGAATTCGCCGGCCTCGGCGGCGGCACAGGGGTTGGCCGGCGCACAGGGATTGCAGGGATTGGCCGCCGCACAGGGATTTGCGGCACAGGGATTGCACGGGTTGTCCGCAGCCGCCAGGCGCAACGGGGTCCGGGGCATGGCCGGGGGATTGGCCGGTCCGCGCAGCTCCGATCCGCCGCCGGCAGCGGCCTGCGCCGGGCCGGCGAGGCCGAACGCGGTCGCGCCCAGAAGCAGGCCCGTTCCCAGCATCAGGCGCACGGCCGAGCTCGACAGCAGTGTGTTGCGCAGTCCTCGCATGCAGAAATCCCTCCCGGAGCTCGTTCACCCGAAGCCGACCGACCACCCCTACCGGGGACGCAATCGCGCCGGCACGATCGATGCTGGGCGCAGGGTAGCGAAAACCATGGCCCCTTCCATTCACGTCTGCTCACGAAGGTTTGAACGGCGGATCCTCGCCGATGCCCGTCGAGCCCCTTGTGCGTCTCTCTCCCCGCGCAGATCGGTGGAAGTCGCGACAACGCCGCCGCGGGCCGCCTATATTGTCGGAGACGATGGATGAAGACGACCCCTGCGGCGACCGCCGGTGTCGCGCGGGTCGGAAAAGGGACGAGGTCTCCGCGGCCTGCGGCCGTCTGCCGAGGAGGAACAACGCGCATGAGCCCGCTCGAAACGATCGCCGAACCCCGCCCCGCCGAGCTGCTCGGGGATTATCCGGCGGAGGACTGCGAGCTGATGCTCCAGGCCGGCTACGAGGTCCGCGAATGCTTCCGGGTGCTCGACAAGGTCGGCCGCAATGTGGTCGGCGAGATCCTCGAGGGGCAGGGCACGTTCTACGAGCTCCAGCACTACCCCAAGGGCGATGTGTACGACATGGAGACGCACGCCCAGTACTACTACCATGCGCATCGCCCCGAATCGGGCGAACACGGCCATTTCCACACCTTTCTGCGGGCCAAGGGGATGCCGCGGGACATCCGGCCGGCGCCTTACGATGGCGACGCACCGCGGCCGCTGGGCAAGGACGCGCTCGCCCATATCATCGCCATTTCCATGAATGCCGCGGGCTATCCCACCCATCTCTTCACCACCAACCGCTGGGTCACCGCCGAGACCTGGTACCGGGCCGAAGACGTGATCCGGATGATCGATCATTTCCTGATCGACCATGCCTGGCCCTCCTGGGCCACCAACCGCTGGATCTCCGCCATGCTGACCCTGTTCAAGCCGCAGATCGCCCATCTCTTGCGGCAGCGCGACCGCACCGTCGCCGCCTGGCAGAAGGCGCATCCCGGGCGTGACGTGTTCGAGGACCGCGAGCTCGAGATCACCTCGATCCTGCCGATCTCGGTCGAGGAGCAGATCGAAGCACTGGAAGCGCGGCTGCGCAGAGGCGATGGTTGACCGGAAGATCCGTGCGGGGCTCGAACGGATGGGGCTGCTCGCCCCCGGGGAGCGGGCCGATTTCGTAGCGCTCGGCGGCGGCGTCTCCTCGGATATCTGGCGGGTCGAGGCCGGCGGGCGCCGCTTCTGCGTCAAGCGCGCCCTGCCCAGGCTCAAGGTCACCGCCGACTGGCGGGTGCCGGTGGCGCGCAACCGTTTCGAGGCGGCCTGGCTGCGCACGGTCGCCGCCATCCTGCCCGATGCGGTGCCGCCGCTGCTGGGCGAGGACCGCGAGACCGGCCTGTTCGCCATGGCCTTCCTGGAACCGGAACGGTACCGGCTGTGGAAGGGGGAGCTGATGGCGGGGCGCGTCGATCCCTCGGCGGCTGC
This sequence comes from Alphaproteobacteria bacterium, assembly GCA_026984595.1. Taxonomy (GTDB): domain Bacteria; phylum Pseudomonadota; class Alphaproteobacteria; order Geminicoccales; family Geminicoccaceae; genus JALSRW01. The sequence continues at coordinate 619 of JALSRW010000287.1, read as the reverse complement.
CGCGGTGGGAGAGGCTCTGGCCCGCATCCACCGGGAGACCGCCGGCGATGCCGACATCGCCCGCCGCTTCGCCACCGACGAGCTGTTCCATGCGCTCCGTCTCGAACCCTATCTGGAAGCCACGGTGCGGGTCCGCCCCGAAGTGGCCGGAGCGCTGCGGCGGCTGTCGAACGAGACGGCGGCCAGGCGGCAGGCGTTGGTGCACGGCGATGTCAGCCCCAAGAACATCCTGCTGGGGCCGCGCGGGCCGGTGTTCCTCGATGCGGAATGCGCCTGGTACGGCGATCCCGCCTTCGATCTCGCCTTCTGTCTCAAGCATCTGCTGCTGAAGGCGGTCCAGCTTCCCGCCCATCGCGATCCGTTGCTCGACAGCTATGCAGCGCTGGCCGACAGTTATCTCGCGGGGATCCGCTTCACCTCCCCGCGCGAACTGGCGGCGAGGGCGGCACGCCTGCTGCCGGGGCTGCTGCTGGCCCGCATCGACGGCAAATCGCCCGTCGAGTACCTGGTCGACGAGGAAAAGCGGGCCTTCGTCCGGACGCTGGCGATTTCGCTCCTGCGCGAACCGCCCGAAGACCTCGAGACCGTGGCGGCACTCTGGCAGAGGGAGCTCGCCGCG
>JALSRW010000286.1 GCA_026984595.1 Alphaproteobacteria bacterium | reverse complement strand
GGTGGCATTGCCGCCGGACTATTCGGGCTGTGCGATGGCGGCGATCCGCGCGCTCTTGCGCCGCCCGGCGCGCGAGCTGCGACTCATTGGTGTGCCCCAGCTCGGCCTGCAGGCGGATCTGCTGGTCGGTGCCGGCTGTGTCGCCGAAATCGAGACGGCGGCCATTTCCCTGGGTGAGCACGGGCTCGCTCCCGCGTTCCAGCGGGCCTGGCAGCAGCACGCCCTCGTCGTCAGGGAAAGCACCTGTCCGGCCATCCATGCGGGGCTGCAGGCCGCGGAGAAGGGCATCCCGTTCCTGCCGCTCAGGGGAGTGCTGGGATCCGATCTCCTGGCCATGCGTCCGGACTGGAAAGTGATCGACAACCCCTTCGCCGAGGCCGATCCCATCCTCCTGGTTCCCGCCATCCGCCCGGACGTCGCCCTCTTTCACGCACCGCTCGCGGATCGGGCCGGCAATGTGTGGATCGGTGTGCGCCGCGAGCTGATGACCATGGCCCATGCCGCCGCGCGCTGCCTGGTCACGGTCGAGGCGATCACCGAAGAGGATCTGCTGGCCGAGGACCGCACCGCCGCCGGCACCATCCCGGCGCTCTACGTCGAGGCCGTCGCCGAAGCCCCCGCGGGTGGCTGGCCGGTAGGGCTGCAGGGAAGCTACCCGCCGGATCATGTCTGGCTCGGTCGCTATGCCCGGGAGGCCCGGAGCGAGGCGGGGTTCCAGACCCTGCTGACGGAGTTTCTGGCGGCATGACCCGTGACGAAACCCTGCTGCTGATCGCCGAGATCGCGCGACTGCTCGAAGGCTGCCGTCATGTGGCGGTGGGCGCATTGTCGCCGATTCCCGCTGCCGGGGCATTGCTGGCGCGCGAGCTCGCCGGCGGGGCGGTGCGTGTCTCGATTCTCGGCAGCCGTCGCCACAGCCCGTTCACCGAGGGCGGCCGGGAGCTGTTCGATTGTGCGGCGCAGGGGCGGATCGACGCCTTCTTCCTGAGCGGGGTGCAGATCGACGGTGCCGGCAACGTCAATCTTCTGGGGCTCGCCGAGGACGGCCGCATCACCCGTCGCTTCGCCGGCAGTTTCGGCGCCCCCTATCTGGCCTTCCTGGTCCCCCGGCTCGTTCTCTTCCGCACCGATCACAGCCCGCGCATGCTGGTCGAGAAGGTCGACCATGTGACGGCGCCGGGAAGCGGCCCGCCGGGCGTCTGGCGGAAGGGAGGGCCGGTGGCATTGCTGACGCCGCGCTGTCGCTTCGCCTTCCGGGACGGGCGCTTTGTCCTCGAAAGCCTGCATCCCGGCCAGGATCTGGAAGAGGTGCGGGCACGGACGGGATTTCCTTTCGATCTGGCCGGGCAGGTGGCCGTCACCGCGCCGCCGCCGGAGGGCTGGCGCGCCTGCATCCAGGGCCCGGTGCGCGAGGCGATGGCCGAGGTCTACCCGGCTTTCGCCGCGAGGCTCGCCGGCTGAGGGTCAGCGCCTCCGGCGCAGCAGCACGTAAAGCGCGCCCTCGCCGCCATGCTCGATGCGGGCCGGTGCGTAGCTCAGCACCCTTTCGCGCAATGGCGGGCTTTCCAGCCACCGCGGGGTCATCTGCCGGAGGGTGCCGCCGGTGCGCAGGCCGCGGCCGGTGATCACCAGGATGCAGCGGGCGCCGCGCGCCTGCATGCGGGAAGTGAAGGCGACCAGCGCCCGCCAGGCCTCTTCCTGGGTCATGCCGTGCAGATCGAGGCGGCCGTCGATCGGGAGAAGCCCCCGCCGCAGCCGCTGCCAGCTCCGCCGGTCGAGGCCGACAGGATGACGGGGATCGAGGCGGCGGGCCGCGCCTGCCACCGGCCTGGGCGAAACCGCCGGCGGTTCGGGAGTGTCGGCCGCGGCCTCGGCCGCAGGAGTCCGTTCGGGTTGCGCTTCGCGCACCGGCGTTTCGCCGAGCGGCCTGGTGTCGCGCATCGCCGCCCGCCACAGGGCGAGCTCCTCGGCGGTCAGCCGGCGGCTGCGCGGAAGGCGCCGCTCACGCATCGCCGGCGGATTCCGGCTCGGGCGTTTCGGGCTCGGGCACCAGCAGTACGAGGAGGCGCTTGGGGCCGTGGGCGCCGAGGGTCAGGGCGTTGGCGATATCGGCCGTACGCGAGGGGCCGGTCACCAGATTGACCGCCCGTGGCGGCATCGGCGAGAGCGCCCGCAGCCGTGCCCAGCTCTCCTCGTAGGCGCCGTCGAGCCGCGAAAGGGGGAGAACGACGATGCAGGTCTCGGGCAGAAAGGCGAGCATCACCGGTCGCTCGGGGGCGGAAACCAGCATCAGCGTACCGGTCTCGGCGATGCCGGCGAAAGCCAGCGTCATGCCCACCGCATCCCCGGGATCGGCGTTGCCGCGCCGCACCCGCAAGAGCGGCTGCCTGTCCCAGCCGGCGGCATCGAGCATGGGGTCGGGGGCGGCCACGAGCTTCTGCGGGAGATTGTGCAGACGCAGATAGCGCGAGGTGGCGGTGGCGATCTCGGCGAAGCTGTCGAGTCGCTGCACCTCGGTCTGCACCGCTTCGGCCATCTCGGTGAACAGCGCGATCCGCGCTTCCCCCTCGACCCGCGCGCGAGCCGGAACGAGCACCGGTTCGGGACGCGACAGACGCGCCGCCACCAGCCGCCGGCGCGCTTCCTCCTCGTCACCGGTGCCCAGGGATCGCCGCAGGCGCTCCAGAATTGCCGCGCGGGCCTCGCTCATTGCACCCTTCTTCCGATCAGACTCATGAACGTCGCTCCTTCGGGCGCGGGAAAATCGCGGCTCTCCGTCCAT
>JALSRW010000285.1 GCA_026984595.1 Alphaproteobacteria bacterium | reverse complement strand
TATGCCGCCCATGCCCGCGAGATGGGAGGCGACCCGGACCGCGAACCGCCGTTCTTCTTCACCAAGCCGCGCGATGCGGTGGTCGAGGACGGCGGGGAGGTTCCCTACCCGCCACTCACGGGCGATCTCCATCACGAGGCGGAGCTGGTGGTGGCCATCGGCCGCGGCGGCTTTGCCGTCCCCGCCGGCGAGGCGCTCGCCCATGTGTTCGGCTATGCCGCCGGCATCGATCTCACCCGCCGCGATCTGCAGCAGGAACTGCGCAGCAAGGGCCGGCCCTGGGACTGGGCCAAGGCGTTCGACCATTCCGCTCCCCTCGGGCCGATCCGCACGGCAGGGGAGATCGGCCATCCGTCGCGGGGGCGGATCACGCTCGCCGTCAACGGCGAGATCCGCCAGGATCAGGACCTCGCCGACATGATCTGGAGCGTGCCCGAGGTCATCGCCTTTCTTTCCCGAGCCGTGCGCATCGCTCCGGGAGATCTGGTGTTCACCGGCACCCCGGCCGGGGTCGGGCCGCTCGCAATCGGCGATCGGGTCGAAACCCGCATCGAGGGCGTCGGCTCCTGCACCATCCGTATCCTCGCCGGCGAGAGCTGAAACCGCGCCCCGAGCCGTTCTCAGGCCGGGGTCGGCGCGTCCCCGCGCAGCAATCCCCGATCCTGGAGAGCCTGCCAGAAAGCCGCCGGGATCGGCGTCGCGAACCACTCGTGGTTGCGGCGCACCTCCTCGGGGCTGCGGGCACCGGGCACCACCGACGCCACATTCGGATGGCCGAGAGGGAACTGCAGGGCCGCCGCCGGCAGGGGAACGTCGAACTCGGCGCAGACCGCCTCGATACGGCGTACCCGCTCCTGGATCTCGGGCGGTGCCGGAGCGTAGTTGTACCAGGCGCCGGGTCCGGCGCCGGTGGCCAGGATCCCGGTATTGTAGGGGCCGCCGATCAGCAGCGAGATGCCCTTTTCGGCGCACAGCGGCAGCAGGCTGTCGAGTGCCCCCTGTTCGAGAAGGGTGTAACGACCGGCCAGCAGGAAACAGTCGAAATCGCCGGCACGGGCGAAGGCCTCGCAGGCGGCGACCTCGTTGATGCCGGCGCCGATCGCACCGATCACCCCGGCCTCGCGCAGTTCGAGGAGCGCCCGATAGCCGCCCTCCATGACCTCCCGGAAGCGCTGCTCTCGTGCCGCCTCGCTGCCGTGGGTCCAGACATCGACATCGTGGATCAGGAGAATGTCGATGCGCCAGGTGCCGAGCCGCTGCAGGCTGTCCTCGAAGGAGCGCATCACCCCGTCGTAGGAATAATCATAGACCCCTTCGAAAGGCAGGACTTTCTTGAACAGCCCGCCATCGACGGTCGCCGGATCACGCGGTCGCAGCAGGCGCCCGACCTTGGTCGACAGCAGGTAGCTGTCGCGGGGCCGCCAGCGCAACGCCTCGCCGAGACGATGCTCGGCCAGCCCGTGGCCGTAGAGCGGGGCGGTGTCGAACAGCCCGAGACCGAGATCGAACGCGGTCTGCACCGTCTGCCGCGCCTGCTCGTCGCTGAACTCGGCGTACATGTTGCCGAGCGGGGCACAGCCGAAGCCCAAGGGCGGCACCTCCAGTCGCGTACGGCCCAGAATTCGTCGATCGCCGAGTTGCATCTTCGCCTCCCCTCGATGCCTTCCCTGCCTTGGCGCTGAAACATGCCACCCCTTCGCGGCCAAGTCACCAGCAACCGTGGGACCGCGGAGGTGCGGCGACAACTCCTTGAGCCTGGACGATTTCGCCCCCGAACGAAGACCGAACAGGAGGCTTGCACCTGCGGCGTCCCATGATATATACACCTCAGGTTGAAAAAGGCGACGGCGGCCTTTCTTCGCGATCGCCAGGAGTCACCGCGTGGCCCATGCCGTGATCCCACCCAGCTCGAGGCGCCCTTCGCGGCCCCGGCAGCGGCTGGAAATGTTCGTGCCCCTGGTCGCCCACGACCTCAAGGGACCGCTGCGGCGCCTCGAAAGGCTGGCTCTGGAGGCGCAGGACCGGACGGGGCCGGACGACGGCCGGCTCGGCAACCTGGTTTCCCAGGCAAGACGGGCGCGCTGCCTGGTCGACGATCTGCTCACCTGGTGCCGGCTTTCGGAGGATCGCGAGGAGCGCGAGGACCGCGAGGCGATCGCACTCGAGCCCTTCATCACCGCGATCTGGGAAGAGACCCCCAAACCCGCGGGTTTTCGTCTGGCCCTCGACTGCCGCGTCGACGAGTTGTTCGCCAATCCCGCAGCACTGGGCATCGTGCTCCGCAACCTCCTGGAAAACGCCATTCTCCATCACGACCGGCTGGACGGGGTGGTGGCAGTGCGGGTCTGGCGAGTGCGGCAGCGGCTGAAGCTGCGCATCCGCGATGACGGGCCGGGGATGCGCCCCGCGGAGGCGGCCGCGATGGCGGCGGTGCTGGCCGACCCCGAGGGGGCGCCGGCACAGGCGCGGCTGGGTCTGCGGCTGGTAGCCGAGGCGCTCCATCACCTCGACGGTCGGGCCCGTGTCCGGCTGCCGCTGCGCGGGCGCGGGACCATCGTCGAAATCAGCCTTCCCGCATCGAGCTGAAGAGGCGGTTGCACGCCGGTGCCGAACCCGGCAAGAGCCGGGAGGGCCGCCGGCTGTTCGGAGGCCCGCTGCGGAGGGCCGTCATGATCGATCTCTATTACTGGCCGACCCCCAACGGCCACAAGATCACCCTGTTCCTGGAAGAGGCCGGGCTTTCCTATCGCATGAAACCGGTGGATATCGGCCGCGGTGCGCAGTTCGCGCCCGATTTCCTGGCGATCTCGCCCAACAATCGCATCCCGGCCATTGTCGATCATCGGCCGGCGGATGGCGGTCCGCCCCTCTCGGTGTTCGAGTCGGGCGCGATCCTGGTCTATCTCGCCGAGAAGACGGGCCGCTTCCTGCCCGCGGGCGGACGGCAAAGGGTGCGGACCCTGGAATGGTTGTTCTGGCAGATCGGCGGGCTGGGGCCGATGGCCGGTCAGGCCCACCATTTCCTGCAGTACGCGCCCGAGCGCTGTCCCTATGCCGAACATCGCTATGTCGACGAGGTCGGCCGGCTCTATGCGGTACTCGACCGCCGGCTCGGTGAATCCGGCTTCGTCGCCGGCGAGGAGTACAGCATCGCCGACATGGCCTGCTACCCGTGGATCGTCTCCCACGCCCGGCAGAAGCAGGACCTGGATGCGTTTCCGGCTCTCGCCCGCTGGTTCCGCTCGATCGCCGAGCGGCCGGCCACCATCCGTGCCTATGCCTGGAAAGACCGGATCGGGCGCCCGGGGCCGACGATCGACGAGGAGGCGCGCCGGCATCTCTTCGGCCAGAGCGCGGCGACCCTGCGCCGGGCGGGGGAGGGGCCGTCTTCCAGCTCGTCCCGAGCCGTCAGGCGGCGGACACCATGACGTGGCCGCGCGAGCCCGGTGCGACCGCCGGCGGACCGCCGCCGGCGATCAGCAGCCAGCGTGCGCGCAGCTCCCGGTGCAGGCCGTCGAGCAGCGCGGGTACCTCGAGAACCAGGCGTCGTTCCTCCGGATCGAGACGCATCGGTCCGTGATCGACCGCCTTGCGGAGGACCGCACGGAGCCGCTCGCGATCGCAGTCCGGCGAGCCGCCGCCGATCGCCAGCAGACCGAGATGCAGAGACAGTCGCGCCGGCTCGAACAGGGTACGGGCGAAGAGATCCTCGTCCAGAGGCCGGGACCGCGCACCGACAATTCCGCGCTCGGCCTCGATGATCACGGCGGCCGGATCGGATTCTTCGCTGACGACCAGCAGCCCCCGGCGACGAAGCCGGTCTCCCAGGGCTTCGCTGGCGGTGACGACCGCCAGCGGCAGGGCGAGCGCGAGGCCGATCAATACCGGTGACAGCCACCAGCCGAGCGTCGGGCTGGTCAGGAAGGCCGAGGTCAGCAGCGAGACGCCGAGCAGGCTGGGCCAGGCGAACAGCCGCCGCAGAGCGGCGCCGGTGCCCGGTGTGACCGCCCGCCGCTGCGGGCTCCAGTCGACCGCCGCGCCGCCCAGGATCGAGGCCACGAACAGGCTGTGAAACAGCATCATCAGCGGTGCCAGCAGGGCGGCGAAAAGGTTCTCGACCAGGAACCCGGCCAGCAGACGCGGTCCGCCGCCGAGCCGCCGGCGTCGCCGAGGATCGCCCAGGGCCAGCCACAGGCCGAGGCATTTGGGCAGCAGCAGGAGGAGGAAGGTGGTCGCCAGCAGGGCCAGGGAGCCGGCCGAGGCGGGCAGCATCGCGCCGAGGGCCGTCCAGGGCGAGCGGGCGGCGAAATCCGCGAGCGGCGCCAGGGGCCATGCGCGGATCACGGCCAGCACCAGAAACAGCAGCCACAGCGGCGAGGTCAGATAGGACATGATGCCGATCAGCAGATGCAATCGGCTCAGCGGATGGAGGCCGCGCGAAAGAAGGATCCGGGAATGCTGCAGATTGCCCTGGCACCAGCGGCGGTCACGTCGCAGGAACTGCTCGAGGGTGGGCGGCGGCTCCTCGTAGGATCCCTCGAGATCCCAGGCGATGCGCACCGCGTAGCCGGCCCGTCGCATCAGCGCCGCCTCGACGAAGTCGTGGCTCAGAATCGGGCCGCCCAGGGGAGCGCGGCCCGGCAGTTCGGGCAGCCCGCAATGGGCGATGAAGGCACGGGTGCGGATGATCGCATTGTGCCCCCAGTAATTGCCCGCGTCCTGCGCCCAGAAGGCGGTACCGGCGGCGGCCAGAGGGCCGTAGAGCTCGCCCGCGAACTGCAGGATGCGCGCAAACAGGGTGCGGCCACGGGCCAAACTCGGCGGCACCTGCACGAGGCCGAGGCCGGGATCGCCGTCCATGCGGGCGACCAGGGCGGCGATCGTCTCGGCACACATCAGGCTGTCCGCATCCAGCACCAGGAAATATTCGTACTCGTTCCCCCAGCGGCGCAGGAAGTCCTCGATGTTGCCGGTCTTGCGGCCGCGGTTCTCGAGTCGCCGGCGATAGAAGATGCGCTCGCCACCGGGCAGGCCACGGCGCAGGCGCTGCCAGGCGTCCACCTCGCGCAGCCAGAGATCGGTCGATGTGGTGTCGCTCAGCACGAAAAAGTCGCAGCGTCCGAATACGGGATGACCGGCGAGTTGCCCCCAGATCGCGGCGATACCGGCGAACACCCGCTCGGTGTCCTCGTTGTAGATGGGCATCACCAGCGCCACCCGTGGTCCGTCGGCAGCGGGAACCTCCGGCTTTGCAGGCGCGCGCCTCCCGGTCCGCAACAGAACCAGAAAGCCGGCGACCAAGGTCCAGAAGGACTGGGAGAGCCACAGGGCGAGCAGGGCGAAGACGCCGATGAGCAGGAACTCGGGCAGGGTCAGCCCGTCCGCGGCGAGCAGGCGGGTGAAGCTCGCCACCATCCAGACGAAGGTGACGAGAACGAGCAGTGCCAGCAGCCATTGCCGGCTGCCGGTGGCGAGGGAAGCCTTGCGCGCGACACCGCCGGCCCGCATCCGGATGATGCCCCTGCGGCGCCAGGCCCGCAGGCGTCCGGCGTCGAGCAGTGGCCGGAAGCGCTGACGGGGAATGCGGATCCCGCCGCCGGGGGAGACCGGACGAGGCATGGGATGCTGGTTACCGGGATGGCCCGAAGAGGTTCTTCTGTTCTGCAAACCCGCACTGCCGGGGGAAATGGCGGAACCGCTCATGCGATGCGGGCAGGACGCCGTCCTCCTCGCGGCCGCGGCATGGTGGGCGATCGCCTCCTGCCGCCGGTCCCCACCGACCGCTGCCGACAGGATCTCGGCTCCGACCGTTCCGTCGGCCCCCTCCCTATCTGTCGTTTCGAACATGACATGTCCGACTTGTAGTTCTTGTTGCACGTTTCGGAAGACCGGCACCGGACTTCTCGCCGAACTGTGATCAACCGGTGCCCCGCACCGCAGATGGCGCGGCAGGTCCGATCCCGTGCCTCATGGACGGAACGCGGGGGAGAATCTTCCCGACGGGGAACGCCGGCAGTGTGCCTACTTCGTGGCCGGAACGGTCTCCACCCTCTCCTCGGCCTGTGCATCATGGGCGGCAATGGCGGCGATGTTCAGAATGTCGGAGACGCTCGCGTTCATCGGTACGATCTGCACCGGCCGTTCGAGCCCGACCAGCAGCGGCCCGATCACCGTGCCGCCGCCGAGCTGCTGCAGCAGTTTGGAGGAGATGTGGGCGGTGTGCAGGGCCGGCATGATCAGCACATTGGCCGGTCCCGACAACCGGCAGAAGGGGTAGTACTGGCGCAGCAGCTCGGCATCGAGGGCGACGTCGGCCGCCATCTCGCCATCGTATTCGAAATCGACGGAGCGATGGTCGAGCTCGGCCACCACGTCGCGCACCCGCGCCGCCTTGGACACCGGCGGATTGCCGAAAGTGGCAAAGGACAACAGGGCGACCCGCGGCGTGAAGCCCATGGAGCGGGCCATGCGCGCGGTCTGCACGGCGATGTCGGCGAGCTCGGTGGGCGAGGGCAGCTCGTGGACCATGGTATCGGCGATGAACACCGTGCGCCCGCGGGCGACCATCACCGTCAGGCCGAACACCCGCTGCGCCGGCTTGGGATCGAGAACCCGGAGGATTTCCTCGAGCACGGTGATGTAGTTGCGGGTGAGGCCGGTGACCATGGCATCGGCATGGCCATGGGCCAGCATGCAGGCGCTGAAGATGTTGCGGTCCTGATTGACCAGCCGCTGGCAGTCGCGGAACAGCAGGCCGTTGCGCTGCTGCCGCCGGTAGAGGAATTCGGCGTAGCTGCGATTGTGCTCCGACAGCCGGGCGTTGTGGATCTCGATCCCGTCGAGAGCGTTGAGACCGATCGCCCGGGCGGTGGCCCGCACCCGCTCCTCGCGGCCGATCAGGATCGGCCGCCCCATGCCGGCGGTCATCCAGGCATGGGCGGCGCTGATGGTCTTGGCTTCCTCTCCTTCGGCGAACACCACCCGCTTGGGATTGGCCCGCACCCGGTCGATGATGAGCTGCATGCGGCTGGCGGCGGGATCGAGGCGGGAGCGCAGATCGGCGCGGTAGCGCTCGAGATCGACGATCGGCCGGCGGGCGACGCCGCTTTCCATGGCCGCCTTGGCCACCGCCGGCGGCACATGGGTGATGAGGCGGGGATCAAAGGGGGTGGGAATCAGATAGTCGCGCCCGTAGCGCAGCATGCGGCCCCGATAGGCGGCGGTGACCTCGTCCGGCACCTCCTCGCGGGCCAGGGCGGCGATGGCATAGGCGGCGGCGATCTTCATCGCCTCGTTGATGGCCGAGGCGCGGACATCGAGGGCACCACGGAAAATATAAGGAAAACCCAGAACATTGTTGACCTGGTTGGGATAGTCGGAACGGCCGGTGGCGATGATCACGTCCGGGCGGGCGGCATGGGCCTCCTCGGGGGTGATCTCGGGATCGGGATTGGCCATGGCGAAGACGATCGGATCCCGGGCCATGGATTGGATCATCTCCGGGGTGAAGGCGCCCTTGGCCGACAGGCCGAACAGCACGTCGGCTCCGCGTACCGCCTCCTCGAGGCTGCGCAGCTCGGTATCCACCGCATGTGCGGATTTCCACTGGTTCATGCCGGCGCTGCGTCCGCGGTAGATCACTCCCCTGGTGTCGCAGAGGATGACGTGGTCGTGCGGCACGCCCATGGCCTTGAGCAGTTCGGCGCAGGCGATGCCGGCCGAGCCGGCGCCGTTGATCACCAGGCGGATGCCGGAAAGGCTGCGGCCGGTGAGATCGAGGGCGTTGATCAGCCCGGCGACGGCGATGATCGCGGTACCGTGCTGGTCGTCGTGGAACACCGGGATGTCCATCGCCTCGCGCAGGCGCTGCTCGATGATGAAACATTCCGGCGCCTTGATGTCCTCGAGATTGATGCCGCCGAAGGCCGGCCCCAGCAGCCGCACGCAGGCCACGATCTCCTCGACATCGCGGCTGTCGACCTCGATGTCGATGCTGTCGATATCGGCGAAGCGCTTGAACAGCACGGCCTTGCCTTCCATCACCGGCTTGGCTCCGAGGGGGCCGAGATCGCCGAGGCCGAGCACCGCCGTACCGTTGGAGATCACCGCCACCAGATTACCCTTGGCGGTGTAGTCGTAGACCTTGCCGGGATCGTCGCGGATCTCGAGGCAGGGGTAGGCGACCCCCGGCGAGTAGGCCAGGGACAGGTCGCGTTGGGTGGTCAGCGGCTTGGTGGGGGTGATCTCGATCTTGCCCGGGCGGCCGGAGGCATGCAGGCGCAGCGCCTCCTCGGCCGTGACATGGGCGCTGCTACTGCCCGTTTCCGGTTTGCCGCCGTCCGACATTTCCTTTTCTCCTTCGCCATCCGCGATCGAGCCGCGCCGACACCGTCTTAGCCAACAAGCTTCGCCGGCAGCAAGGCGATAACCGGGGCGGGGGAGCATCGCTCTCGCCGCACCGTGGCGGCGAGAAAGTTTTCACAATTAAAGATAGAGTTATCTCTGCGACTCGTGTAACCTGAAAGACAATACCTTTTCGCGAGGGAAGCGAGGAGCGCGCAATGGTCGGGCGCAAGGGCGACAAGCGGAAGCCGCCACCCGGGGGCCGGGCGGCGGAGCGTCTGCGTCAGTTCGAGGAGGCTCGCGGCTATCCGCCGCCCGAGGGGGAAGGCGGGAAGAAGCCGCCCGTCGGAGAAACGCCGAACAAGCCGGGCAGCACGAAACCGAGCAAGGGGAGGAACAATCCATGAAGGGTCCACACGACCACGAGCTGCGCGTACAGCGCCTCGAAGAGGAGCTTCCCCCCTACGACGGATCCAAGGCCGCCCGCCGCCTCGCCCTGTTCCGCGACCAGCGGGGCTTCACCGCTCCCGAGCCGCCGGCAACACCCCGTGCCGCGGAGAAGGAGAAGGGTGAGCCGCTCGCCGCCTTCTATGCGGAGGCCGCCCGGGTACTCTGCGAGCACGAGGCGGAGATGGCCGCCATCGAGTCCCCCGAAGCGGGCATCCTCGCCACCATGGAGACCGAGGGCGGGGAGGAAGAGGAGCCGGCGGAGTTCGGTACCCATCCGCCCCGCCCGGCCGGATGGGTGCCGCGCTGGCGCCAGCTCGGGCCGCGCCGGATGGACAACGGCCAGACCTACGGGGACAAGCGGATCGCGGTGTCGGGGCGGGTCTCCTGCGTGGCCGTCGATCCCGGCAATCGCGACCATATTCTCTGCGGTGCCGCCGGCGGCGGGGTCTGGCAGTCGCGCAACCGCGGTGCGAGCTGGCGGCCGCGCACCGATTTCGCACCGACCCTGACCACCGGGGCCATCGCCTTCGATCCCTCCAATCCGCGCACCGTCTATGTCGGCACCGGGGAAGGCAATTTCTACTGGCGCCTGGGCCAGGGCATTCTGCGCTCGACCAATGGCGGCACCAGTTTCGCACTGCTGGCCGGGGCCCCCTTCATCGGCCAGGGGTTTCACGATCTGGTCGTCGATCCCGGCGATTCCCGGCATCTGCTGGCCGCCACCACCCACGGTCTCTACCGCTCCACCGATGGCGGCACGACCTGGACCCGACGGCGCGCGGTGCGCAGCTGGTCCCTGTCGGTGGTCCGTTCCGGCGACGATTTCGAGGCTCTGGCCGCCTGCAGCGACGGCCTCTACCGCTCCACCAACGGCAATGCCTGGACCCGCGTGGCGCTGCCCGGCGGGCCGGCAAGCTTCAACCGGCTGGCAGTCGATCATGCGCCGAGCAGCACCGCCGAGGCCTTCGCCTTCGGTGCCAGCGGCGGTACCGCCCATCTGTGGCGCCGCGATACCCGCGGCACCTGGCGGACGGTGGCCCTGCCCGGCGGGCTGCGCACCGGGCAGGCCTGGTACGACTGGTTCCTGGCGGTGGCGCCCGACCGCAGCAACCAGATCTATCTCGGGGCCATCGAGGCCTGGCGCGGCGACCGGCGCGGCAGGAACTGGGTGTGGACCCGGATCTCCAACAAGCCGGGCGACGACATCCACCCCGACCAGCACGCCATCGCCTTCGATCCGGTCGATCCGGACATCGTCTATGTGGGCTGCGACGGCGGTCTCTACCGTTCGCCCGATCGCGGCAACGCCTGGGTATCGCTCAACGACGGGCTCTACATCACCGAGATCGAATACATCGCCCACGATCCCGGCTCGGCGCTGTGGCTGCTGGGCGGCACCCAGGACAATGGCAGCATCCGCTGGCGCGGTTCCTCGGTCTGGGACCATGTGGCCGACGGTGATGGTGGCGACTGCGCGGTCGACCATGTGGCGCCCGACACCGTGTTCCATTCCTATTTCGGCATGGGCATGGAGCGCTCCACCAGCAAGGGCGATTTCGGCTCCTTCTCCTGGATCGGGCCGAACGTGCCGCAGAACTACCGGGCGCTCTTCTATCCGCCGATGGAGGCCCGCGGCAGCACCATCGCCCAGGCCGGGCAGAGCGTGTTCGTCTCGCGCAACAACGGCAGTAGCTGGACCGAGGTGGCCCTGCCCGGCACCCAGACGGCGACCGCCATGCACGCGCCCGACGCCGACAACATCTTCGTCGGCACCGCCGACGGCTCGCTTTTCCGCATCCGCTGGAACGGCAGTGCCTGGGGCAGCGCCCAGGCACTGACCTCGCCCCGCGCCGGCGCCTGGATCTCGGATATCCATGTCGATCCGCGCAACCTCTCCCGCATCTGGGTGACCAGCAGCCGGGTCGGCGGCGGTCGCGTGTTCCGCTCCACCGATGGCGGTTCGAACTGGGACGATCGCAGCGGCGGCCTGCCCAACCTGCCGATCAACGCGGTCGCGGTCGATCCCGCCAACGCCAACCGGGTCTGGGTGGCGGCCGATCTCGGCGTCTACGAAACCCGCAACGGCGGCGCCGGCTGGGCGGTGCTGGGCAGCGGCCTGCCCAACGTGCTGGTGGCCGATCTGCTGTTCCATCCCCATGCCCGGCTGCTCCGCGCCGGTACCCGCAATCGCGGCGTCTGGCAGATCCCGGTGGATGGCGAGATGCGGGCGCCGATCTGCGGCCGCCAGTGGACGGGTACGGTGCCGGCCAACGGCTCGCGCCGCTGGTTCACCTTCCGCTGGCCGGCCACCTGGCACGTGATCTGGACGGTGATGCCGACCACGGTCCGGCGCGGCGCGCCGCAACTGAGCTGGAAGGTCGGGGTCGAGAAGGCCGACGCCGAATACGTCACCTACTGGATCACCGTGAAGAACCACACCGACCAGCCGGTCCGGTTCGAAGGCCGGTACTGCATCCTGAGCCGCTACTGAAGCAGGGGAGGACACCAAGATGCGCACGGGAAGACAGTTCACGGGCACGCTCGCGCCGCGGCAGACGAGGCGCTGGTTCACCTTCAACTGGCCGGCCGACTGGCATGTCGTCTGGTACATGGTGCCGACCACGCCGCGCCGCGGCGCGCCGCAGATCGAATGGGAGGTGGCGGTGGAGCGCGGCGATGCCAGCCGCTGCACCTACTGGATCACGGTCGAGAACCTGACCAACGCGCCGGTGACCTTCGAGGGTCGCTACGCGGTCATGAACCGCTGAGGGAGGTGGGGCGCATGCGCATCATCATCGAGATCGAGGAAGGCGGATCGCCGCGGGCGACCGCCGGGGTCGAGACCGTGGCCGCGGCGCCGGTGGCGGAGGTCCAGTCGGCGGGAGCGGCCGCCGCCGAGCTTCCCGGGGAGGCGGTCTCGCCGCTGCCCGAGCCGGTCGCCGGAACGGCGCCGGAGATGGCCGCGGAAGGCGGGATCGAGGATGCCGGCGCGGCACCGGCACTCGACGGCGAGGAAGCCGCCGAGGCCGAGCTCGAGAGCGCCGCCCTGCCGGAAGCGGTGGAACTCGGCGAGGAGGCCGGGGCCGGCGAGGGGATCGATGCCGGCGGCGCCCCCGAGACCCTGGAAGAGGAGGAGACGCCATGATCGGAGCTCCCGGAGAAATCCTGGCGGTGCTTGCCGGCATCGTCGTCGGGCTGATCGTCGCCCGCATCGCCGCCGCCCGCCTGCGGCGGCTGGTCTGGCTGCTCCTCGGCCTCGCCGGTGGCGGCGGGGTGAGCTGGATCAACGGCGAATTCCCGCTTGCGCCGGAGTTCCTTTTGTTCGACGTGCCGGTGGTGGCCGGCGTCGCCCTCGCGGTCGTTCTCGGCCTGCGCCGCCTGCGTCGCGAGGCGGTGATCTTCTAGCGCGGTAACCGGACCGGACGGCTGCTGACTTACCTTGCGGTGTCTAGCGCGGCTTGCGACGTTCAAACCACAAGCTGCGGGCAAACTCCGAGCGCCGTCGCGTATGTGCGTGGATATCGGTCATAGTGTCGACCGCCATGATAAATAAGTCATGGGGGACGTTCAAACTTCGGCGGTGCACAGGCACATTTGCGTATTACATCTTCCAGCTCACATGTCCTAGTTGTATGGGGAGCGCTTTGATTATCTCGAAAAGGGCGTCAAGATCATTTTTCGGCTCCTTCCATACGTATCGGCGGAGCAGATCCGGCACCTCGCCTTTTCGCCCGTTCTCTTCGAACACAAGCGTGATGATTGAGAACTGCTCGCCTTTTTCTCTCTTCTCGACCACCGCGTAGTCCACCTCTGATGCTAGGTAGTTTTCATCACGGAAACTCGGCGTTATGAAAAATACGGCAGCACACGATTCTTTAAATCCCTTCAAGATGCCCCGCTCTAACTCTGTGCCTGCGGACATCGCGTCCTCGTCCAACCACGTATCGAATCGAAGAACACTGAGAACTTTCTTGTAATTTCTAACGAGAATCTTGTCTGCGCCCTTGTGGC
>JALSRW010000284.1 GCA_026984595.1 Alphaproteobacteria bacterium | reverse complement strand
CTGGGGCTGCAGCCGAAGACATGCGGTCTCTCCCCCCTCCTCGTTGGCGTGGCATCCTAGCGTGTTCCTCGCCCCTGACAAATGCCGGCGATACCGCTAAACAGCGCGAGGTCGCCATGGCCGCCCCCCAACTCCCTGTGGAACTGTCGTCTCCATGCGTCCTCATGCTGCCCCGGTGCCGCGCGCCCTGCCCGAACTTCCCCATGCCCGGGAGCTCCTGGCCGATCTCGCGGCCGATTGCCGCGATCGCCGGCTGGCCCTGTTCCTGGATTTCGACGGCACGCTGGCGCCGATCGCCGCCCATCCTCGATTGGCCCGGCTCGACTCCGGGCTGCGCCGGACCCTGGCCGCTCTCGCCGCCCGTTTGCCGGTGGCCATCGTCAGCGGCCGGGCGGCGGCCGATGTGCGCCGGCTGGTGGGCATCGAAGAGGTCTACATCGCCGGCAGCCACGGCTTCGAGATCACCGGACCGGGCGGCCTCGTGCACGACGAGGGCGCGGCGTTCACCGGCGAGCTCGACGCCGCCGAGCGGGAACTCGTCGAGGCGGTGGCCGGGTTCCCCGGGGTCTGGGTCGAGCGCAAGCCGTACGCGATCGCCGTCCATTTCCGGGACGCCCCGGCCGACATCCCGCCGGCCCTCGAGGCCCGGCTCACGGCCCTCGCGCGGCGCCATCCAGCGCTGCTGCTCAAGGGGGGCAAGAAGGTGTTCGAGCTACGTCCGGCCAAGGCCTGGGACAAGGGGCGGGCGGTGCTATGGCTGCTCGACCGTGCCATCGGAGCCGACAGGCGGCCGGTGTTCCTCGGCGATGATGTCACCGACGAGGACGCCTTCCGGCAGCTCGAGGGGCGGGGGATCGGCATCGTCGTCGGCGAGGAACGGCGTTTGACCCATGCCCGCTACCGGCTGCGCGACCCCGAGGAGGTGCGCGCCTTCCTGACGGCCTTGCTCGAAGGCTGCCGGGAAGGGGCGGCGGCGCCCGGCGGGGGCTAGAGATGGGCGGTGCGCGGCAGGATGGCGAGATGGCTGTCGACGCCGCGCACGCCTTCGACCGATTCCGCCGCCACCCGAAGCGCCTCGGCCTCGGCCTTGGTAGAGACCAGCCCCCAGAGATGAACGATGCCGTCGCTGACCACGATGTTGACATAGGGATGGTATTCGAGGCCCGCCGCCTCGAGTTCCTTCAGCAGCCGTTCCCGCAGCGCCCTGTCATCGGCTCCCGCCGCCGGCGCTTCCTCGCGGCTGGCGATGGCCCGCAGCAGGTCGGCACGGCTGATGATGCCCACGAGACGCCCATCCTCGACCACCGGTACCCGCTTGATGTGCTCTTCCTCGAGTAGTTGCGCGACCCTGCCGATGGGAGTGTCCGGCGTCACCGTGATGACGTGGCGGGTCATCACATCCCGCGCCCGGCGGCCACGGGTCCGCACATATTCGATCGCGCGTTCCTCGGGGATGCCGAGCATCGCCAGCCACCATGCGCCGCGTCGGGCAGGGCTGTCCTCGACCCGGCGCATCAGATCGCCCTCGCTGACGATGCCGACCAGACGACCGTCGGATTCCACCACCGGCACGCCGCTGATGCGCTTTTCCAGGAGCAGGCGGGCGATTTCCGTCACCGGGGTGTCGGGTTCCACGGTGACCACGTTGCGCGTCATGACGTCGCGTGCCTGCATCGATTTCCTCCCCGCCTTCCCGTCGAGCATTCCTCACCGCCCGGACGACGCGCACCCGCATCGACCGCGAACGATCCTATCGCGACTGGTGGAAAGGGGGAAGGTGGAGCGGGTGATGGGAATCGAACCCACGACATGCAGCTTGGGAAGCTGCCGTTCTACCACTGAACTACACCCGCTTCGCCCCTATTGATTAGGCGTCGTCGCGCAAAGGTCAACTCCCGGCGCGCCGCCCGCGGCTGCCAGATGCGCGTTTCCCCGTCCCGACGTCTCTGATACACCGGCCGGGCGGGGACCGGCCCGTGCGGGGCGCGGTCGCCCTCGACCATGGGCAATCGACTGGCCTGCCATGCTCACGAGGTTGTCGGGTAGGCGGCGCGGGGCACGCGCCGCCGCGACCGGAACGGAGAACGGGACGGGGATCGAGCATCCCATTCTCGAAAGTCTGGTGGCCAGCGGCAGCCTGACCGCTGCCGATGCGGCCCGGGCCCAGACTCTGGCCGCCGAGCAGGGGCTGCCGCTGCCGGTGGCGCTGCGCCAGCTCGAGCTGCTCGCCGGCGAGCAGTGGGTGGCGGCGGCGGTCGCCCATTTCGGCATCGAGCGCGCCGATGCCGAGGATATTCCCGCCGAGCCCCTGCTCGGCGAGGTCTTCGCCCAGAGCTTCCTGCGTTACAACCGTCTCCTGCCGCTGGCCGTCGACGAGCAGCATCTGTGGCTGGGGATGGCCGATCCGGCGAACTCCACGCTGCTGCACGCCGCCGCCGTGGCCAGCGGCCGCAACATCGTGCCGGTGGCCGTGCCGCTGGAGCTCATCGAGGCGGCCCATGCCCGCTACTGGGACCAGGGGGCGGGAGCGATCGCCCGTATCGTCGCCGATCTGGGCGAGGAGGAGGACGGCGGCGAAGCCGGCGATGCCGCCAGCGAAGCGGAGGAGGCGCCGGTGGTGCGTCTCGTCGACCAGCTTCTGACCGATGCGGTCCGCATGCGGGCTTCCGATCTCCATGTCGAGCCGACTCCGGAACAGCTTCGCGTACGGCTGCGCATCCACGGCAGGCTGCGCGAGAGCGGGGCGCCGCCGGCGCGGCTGGGGCCGGCGGTGGTCTCGCGCATCAAGATCCTGGCCGGG
>JALSRW010000283.1 GCA_026984595.1 Alphaproteobacteria bacterium | reverse complement strand
ATCGACAAGGCCGGAAGGGTCCGCCTGTCCCGGGCCCATGCCGCCCGTCTCGACGTCATCGAGCGCGGCGTGCCACGGGGCGCCATTTCCTGGAAGGGGGGCGAGCCGTTGCGGCAGATCGCTCGGCGGCTGCGGAGCAGCGACGAGCTCGCCGAGCTTCCGCAGCCGCCCGGGCTCAGGGCCGAACTGCGGGGCTATCAGCGTCAGGGCATGGCCTGGCTCCAGTTCCTCGCCGAATCCGGCCTCTCGGGCGTGCTCGCCGACGATATGGGTCTGGGCAAGACCCTCCAGGCCTTGGCGCATATCCTCTGGGAAAAACAGCGCGGCCGGCTCGACCGTCCGGCACTGGTGATCGCCCCCACCAGCCTCATTCCCACCTGGCGCAGCGAGCTCCGGCGCTTCGCGCCCGATCTCCGGCTGCTGGTGTTGCACGGCAATCGCCGCCAGGATCTGTTTCCGCTGATCGACCGGCACGATATGGTGCTGACCTCCTACACACTGCTGCTGCGCGACAGCGAGCAACTGTTGCCGCGGGAATGGCGGATGGTCATTCTCGACGAGGCGCAGGCGATCAAGAATCCTTCCACCAAGCTCGCCCGCACCGCCTGCCAGCTCCAAGCCGACCATCGCCTGGCCCTGACCGGCACGCCGATGGAGAACCATCTGGGCGAGCTCTGGTCGGTGTTCCATTTCCTCCTGCCGGGACTGCTCGGCGATCGCGAGACGTTCCGGCGGGTGTTCCGCAACCCCATCGAGAAGGAAGGCGATCCCCAGCGCCAGACCCTTCTGGTCAATCGCATCGCGCCCTTCCTGTTGCGTCGCACCAAGGAGCAGGTGGCCGCGGAATTGCCGCCCAAGAGCGAGGTGCTGCGGGAAATCGAGCTCACGGACGAACAGCGCGACCTCTACGAGAGCGTGCGGCTGGCGGTGCATGCACGGGTGCGCGAGGAGATCGAGCAGCGCGGTCTGGCGCGCAGCAACATCGCCATTCTCGAGGCTCTGCTGAAGCTGCGTCAGGTCTGCTGCGATCCGCGTCTGCTGAAGAACCTGGGCGAGCGGACGGCCCCCGCCAGCGCCAAGTTCGATCTGTTGATGGAAATGCTCGGCAACATGGTGGAGACCGGCCGCCGCATCATCGTCTTCTCCCAGTTCGTGGAGATGCTGGGCCTGATCGAAGCGGGTCTCAAGAAGCGCCATCTGCCCTATGTCATCCTCACCGGCCGGACCCGGGATCGTGAGACGCCGGTACAACGTTTCCAGAAGGGCGAGGTGCCGATCTTCCTGATCAGCCTCAAGGCGGGCGGTACCGGGCTCACCCTGACCGCCGCCGATACCGTCATCCACTACGATCCCTGGTGGAATCCGGCGGTCGAGGCCCAGGCCACCGATCGCGCCCACCGCATCGGCCAGGACAAGACGGTGTTCGTCTACAAGCTGATCGCCAGCGGTACCGTCGAGGAGCGTATGATCGAGCTGCAGGACCGCAAGCGGGCGCTGGTAGAGGGGGTGATGAGCGGTGCCCGCACCGGCCTCGCCTTCACCGAGGAGGACATCGAGACCCTGTTCGCGCCGCTGCCCGAATAGCCGCCGGTCGAAGCCGGCGGCATCGCCGCGCTTTCGCCGGAGGCGCAGACGCAGGCGAGCTGTTCCGCGTTGACCGTGGCCCGCGCGGGGCGCATGTTCCGGCTCGGGTCCGGTGCCGCGACCGCCGGTCCGGGGCGGGAGGTGGCGATGCGGGTTGCAGCGGTTCCGAGAACGAAGGTTCGCGGGATGGTCGCCGTCCCGGCCGATCCATGTGTCGCCACGGCGATGCGCCGGCTGGATCCGGCCGGTACCGGCGCCCCCGTCGTGAGCGAGGACGGCGAAGATAAGGACGGCCCCCTCTCCGGGCGCAACATCCATACCGCCGGCCACTGAGGTCGCGGGACATGGTACGCGCGCATGTCGGTACCTCGGGGTGGGCTTATGGCAACTGGCGCGGCGTCTTCTATCCGCGGGGGCTGCGCCAGGGCGACTGGCTGGCCCACTACGCCCGCATCTTCGATACCGTGGAGGTCAATGCCAGCTTCTACCGGCTGCCCACGGAAACGCTGATCGAGGGCTGGCGGGCCCGCACGCCGCAGCATTTCCGCTTCGCCGTCAAGGCCTGGCGGGCGATCACCCATTTTCGCCGGCTCGAGGCCTGCGAGGATCTGCTGGCCGAGTTTTTCGCCCGGATCGTCCTGTTCGGCGACAGGCTGGGACCCGTGCTCTTCCAGTTGCCGCCCCGTTTTTCGGCCGATCCGAAGCGGCTCGAAACCTTCATCGGCGGTCTTCCGCGAGGGCATCGCTACGCTTTCGAGTTCCGCGATCCGAGCTGGCACGTAGAGCCGGTCTATGCGGTGCTGCGCGCCGCCAACGCCGCCTTCTGTCCCTTCGATCTCGCCGGTCTCACCGGGCCGCGGGTAGTCACCGCCGATTTCGTCTATGTGCGGCTGCACGGTCACGAACGGCGCTATCGGGGGGGCTATTCCGAGGCCCTGCTCGAGGACTGGGCGGCCTGGCTCGGGCGATGTCTGGAGGAAGGGCGGGAGGTCTGGCTCTATTTCGACAACACCGACGAGGAGGCGCATGCCGTGCACGACGCTCTGCGTCTCAGGAAACTGCTCGGCGAAGCGGTGCCGGCCGCCGGCGTGTTAACCAATCGGTAAGAGACGATCGACTATCGTTCGGGGGCCGGCAGCCGGTACCGCGTGGCCCCGTTCCGCGTCTCGCATCTCCGTGTGGCCGGTGTCGGGTATGTTCCGCATCGATATGCGAGGGAT
>JALSRW010000282.1 GCA_026984595.1 Alphaproteobacteria bacterium | reverse complement strand
ACCGTATCGCCGTCTCGCCGATGTGTCCGTACCGGGCACGCGACGGGCGGCGGACCTGGGCTTCGATCTCCTCGAGCTGCACATGGCCCATGGCGATCTGCTGCACCCGTTCCTGTCGCCACTGTCCAACCATCGCCGCGATGCTCGGGGCGGGCCGCTCGAGAACCGCATGCGCTTTCCGCTGCAGGTGTTCTGTGCCGTGCGTGCGGTATGGCCCGCCGAGCGGCCCCTCGGGGTGCCGGTCTCGGCCACCGACCGGGTCGACGGCGGCTGGGATCTCACCCTGACGATCGCGCCGGCGCGGGCCTTGCGGGAGGAATAGTAGAGCCAGTCTGTACCCGTTCCAGGGAACCGGATATGCTGGGACCGGCCTCGGGGAGGTGTGCGGTGCGGTCACGGTTGCTCGTTCTTTTGGTGCTGTTCGTGCTGTCCCAGCTCGTGCCGACCGCGGTCGCGGCACGGGCTCGGACTGCCTGCGCCGAGGGCCGTGGCGATCTCCAGGTGATCACCCTCAACCTCCAGTTTACCCGGGTCTGGGGCCGGGGCGGGGAACTCGACACCTTGGCGGAATATGTCGCCGGCAGCGAGGTCGATGTGCTGCTGCTGCAGGAGGTTTCGGGCGGTCTGCTGACCGGCACCTCCAGCACCGCCGACAGGCTGCGTCGGATTCTCGGGGAGCGCTACGGTCTGACCTACGAGCTGGTCTACGCACCGGCCTCGGGGGTGCGCGGCCTGTTCACGGTCGGCAATGCCATCCTTTCGCGCTGCCCCATCGTCACCCGCCGCGTCCGGGAGCTGCCGCAGGTGGCGGAACTGCGGGTGGCCGGCGCCAAATGGCGCATCCATCGCAACCTGCTGGGCGTCGAGATCGCCACCCATCGCGGTCCGGTCGCCGTCTACACCACCCATCTCTGTGCCGATTGCAGCGCCGCACAGCGCGCGGACCAGCTCGAGGATGCGCTCTCCTTCATCGCCGCCCGCGAAGCCGGGCGCGACCGGCCGGTCGTCTTCGGCGGCGATCTCAACCTCGACCTGTTCCGCGACGGCGGCAGCGAACGACGGCTCTACCGGCGGATCCGTGCCTCGGGCTTTCGTGACGTGGCGGCGGTGGACCGCCCGGCCGAGAGCCTCTGCGCCGAGGCCGCCTCCCCCGATGCCGAATGCACGGTGGGGGTGGCCGATCCCTATCGCCCGCGTTCGCGTCGCATCGACTATCTGTTCACCCGTGGGCCGATCGGTGTGGCCGGGCACCGGGTGGCCTTCAATCCCCGCATCGATCCCCGGATGAAGGCGGTTTCCAATCACGCGGCGGTCGCTGCCCGGCTGCGGCTCGCGAGCGGCCACGAGCGCATCGCACGGGCACCCGTGGGGGCATCCGGGCTCTAGCCAGAACCGCCGCGGCCCGGCAATAATCGCGGCAGCGACACGGGCAATGCGAGTTCGGTCATGGAGCCACCCTACCTGCTGTTCCTCGGCGATGTCGGCGATCAGCTCGCCGCCAAGACCGCGAGCGGCATCGTCCACTGGCGACCCGAGCGCTGCTTCGGGCAGTTGCGGCTGCCGGGCTGTCGCGCCGATCTCGGCATCCCCGACCGCAGCATCGAGGAGGCTCGCGCCGCCGGCGTGCGCACGCTGGTGATCGGTGTCGCCAATGCCGGCGGCATCCTCGCCGAAAGCTGGATCGACAGCATCCGCGAGGCGATCCTCGCGGGCATGGACGTCGCCAGCGGTCTGCACAGGAAGCTCGCCGACATCCCGGAACTCGCCGAACTCGCCGCCGAACGCGGAGTCGCCCTGCACGATGTCCGTCATCCGACCCGCAGCTTCTCCACCGGCAACGGCCGGCGGCGCTCCGGGCGACGGCTGCTGACGGTGGGGACCGACTGTTCCTGCGGCAAGATGTACACCGCCCTGGCCATCGAGCGGGAGATGCGGGCGCGGGGCATGAAGGCCACCTTCCGGGCAACCGGCCAGACCGGCATTCTGATCGCCGGCGACGGGGTATCGATCGATGCCGTGGTCGCCGACTTCATTTCGGGCGCGGTGGAATGGCTGACGCCGGCCAATGATGCGGATCACTGGGACATCGTCGAGGGGCAGGGCTCGCTGTTCCACCCCGCCTTCGCCGGGGTCAGCCTCGGCCTCCTGCACGGCGCCCAGGCGGATGCGCTGGTCCTCTGCCACGAGCCCACGCGCCGGCACATGCGGGGGCTGCCGCACCAGCCGTTGCCCGACATCGAGGAATGCATGGATCTCAATCTGCGGGCGGCGCGTCTCACCAACCCGGATGTCCGCTTCGTCGGCCTTTCGGTCAACAGCTCCGCCCTCCCGGCGGCCGAGCGGGAGGCCATGTTCGAAGAGCTTCGGCGGATCACCGGGCTGCCGGTGGTCGATCCTTTCGCCACCGGGGTCGGGCCGATCGTGGACGCCCTTTCGTGAGCCGCCGGCTGACCGTCCGCAGCGAATGTTGGCCACTGCGGACGCGTTTCGTCATCAGCCGGGGCTCGCGGACCACCGCCCGTGTCCTGGTGGTGGAGATCGCCGAGGGAGACGCGGTCGGGCGCGGAGAATGCGTGCCCTATGCCCGCTACGGCGAGAGTGTCGAGTCCGTGACCGATCGGATCCGCGCCGTGCAGCCGGCGATCGAGGCGGGTGCCGATCGGGCGGCGCTCGCCGAGCTGCTGCCGGCCGGAGCCGCGCGCAACGCCGTCGACTGCGCGCTCTGGGATCTGGAGGCGAAACGCGCCGGCGCACCGGTCTGGAAGCTCGCGGGTCTGTCGTCCCCGGAGCCGCTGACCACCGCCTAC
>JALSRW010000281.1 GCA_026984595.1 Alphaproteobacteria bacterium | reverse complement strand
GTGTAGCGGAGCGGCCAGCGATTGAGAAAACGCGCGATGATCCAGGCAATGGGGGTGAATTCCGACATGACATCACTCTCCGGTGGCCGACAGGGGGCTGCTGACGATCAGCCGACCGATGCCCCTGCCGGGGAAATCGGGGCTGTAGGCCGCGCGCACTCCGCGCAGATCCCCGGGAGCGACCTTCGGGCGCAGCACCGCTTCGATCCGCCCGCCCGGCGGCAGCGTCACCCGCGCGGCTTCGGCCAGAAGATCCGGCGGACGGCCGGGCATCGCCCCGATCTGGGCCGGCACGTCACTACCCGGAGGCAGCCAGTAGACGGTCTCCGGTGCGAGCGGCCGCACCTCGAGCGGCAGCATGCCCCGGTTTTCGAGCACGACCCGCAGGTATCCCTCCCCGTCCGCCGGTTCGAGGCGCAGGAACAGCGCTTCCCGCCCCGGTCGCACGGCCGGCAGGGGAAGCCCGGAAAAGCGGGCGAGCCAGCCCCGCGGCCCCTGCGCGCCTTCCTCCAGCCGATACCAGCCGCCGATCAACAGACTCCCGTCCTCGGCCGAGGCCATCACCGCCGGTACCGTGGCCCTTTCCCCGTCGCGCCAGACATGCAGAGAACGGAATCCGTCCGCCGGCGAGAGGGCGAACAGCTCGAGGGCGTCCGGCCCATCGGGATGGACCCTGCGGGAGG
The DNA here is from genome assembly GCA_026984595.1 of Alphaproteobacteria bacterium. Lineage (GTDB taxonomy): Bacteria > Pseudomonadota > Alphaproteobacteria > Geminicoccales > Geminicoccaceae > JALSRW01. The sequence goes on along the minus strand of JALSRW010000281.1, from coordinate 2,126 downwards.
CCAGTGCCAGTGCCTGCGCCTCGCCCGCCAGCAGCGCGATGCCCATACGGTCGATCGCCGGATCGCGCAGGCCGAGAGGGACGCCGAGCTTCCCTTCGCGAAGGTCGAGACGGACCGCGCGCAGATCGAACAGGAGGCTGCGGCTGGCCTCGTCGGGTCGGCTCTCGTGACCGAGCGCCAGAACTTCCCTTTCCGCCGCACGCTCCAGCGCCGCCACATCGAAGCCGGTCTCGCCCTCGAGCAGCGTTTTCCAGGCCGGCCGCGGATCCGCCCCGAAGCGGGCCACCCAGCCGCCCAGCATGCCGGTCTCGGCACTGAAGCTCCAGCCGGCGGCGAGGAAGGCGTCGGCGGCCACCGGCAGAATCGCCGCCGCGGCATCCGGCAGCGGTCCACCGAACCGCCATTCGTCGAGGGGCTCCAGCGTGCGCGGATCGAGCTCCACCATCCAGGCATCGAGCCCGGCTCCGGCATCGGTGAACAGTTCCCCGGCCAGCAGCAACCGCCCGAAACCGGCCGCGGCCGCCAGAAAGCGGCCGCCCGCCGGCGGCCGGACGATGCGCTGGCCCAGGATCTCGCCGCTGCGCCCGTCGACCAGCACCACCCAGCCCTCTTCCACGCCGTTGCCGCGTGCGTCCCGCGCTCCCGCCAGCAGGATCCGCCCGTCACCGAGATCGGCGGCAGCCATCAGCGAGCAGCGGCCGCAATCGGCGAAACGATGCTCGAGGCGCGGCGCGAGATCCTCGTCCAGCAGCGCGAACCAGGCCTTCCGCTCCGCACCGGGTCCGGCCACCAGGATCCCCTCGGGCAGCGACAGAACGATGCGCACTTCGCCGGCGAAGCGGGCGAGCTCTGGCTCCTCCGCCTGCCGCGCCGCGAGCGGGGTCACGAAAAGGAAAAACGGGATCAGGATGGCTGCGATCCGCATCGTTCACTCACCGGCGAGCGCCTTGCCGCGCTTCTCCACGACCCGGGCTTCCTCTTCCCGGCCCTGCTGGCGCAGGGCGAGTGCGACGAGCTCGAACAGCCCCGGCTCGGTCGGCTGGAGATCGAGCACCTGGCGCAGGGTTTCCGCCACCACATCGTAACGCTCCATGCCGATCAGCGCATAGCCCACCGCGAGCCAGAGATTGGAGCAGACATCGTCGAGCGGCGCCTGCTCGCAATCGCCTTTGGCCTGGACACCGGCGATGCCCTGCTCGTAGGCCTGCCGATACTGGTCCTGCATCAGGCGGATGAAGGCCTGCTGCAGGCGCGCCCGGGGGCCGTATTCCTCGTCCTCCTCGATACGCGCCAATACCGTCAGGGCATCATCGAGCCGCTCCGTCTTCATGTAGGCGAGACCGGTATAGAAATCGGCCGCCGCCAGTGACGGATCGCGTTCCTTGGCGGCGCGGAACTCGCGGATGGCCTCGGTTTCGCGGCCGGCGCCGACGAGATCGATACCCAGCAGCATGCGTACCGAACTATTCTCGGGATCGGCGGTCGCCGCCCGACGCAGATAGGCGATCGCCTTGTCGAGATCGCCCCGCTTCTCGGCCTCGTCGGCCCATGCCACGTATTTCCGCACGATCCGCGCGATGCCCTCGGTAGCCGCCGCATTGCCGGGATCGATAGCGAGCACCGCACGCCAGCGGTCGAGCGCCGAATCCCCTTTCGGAGTGGTCAGTTTCTGCGCCGCGAACAGCGTCTCGGCCTCACCGAGAAGGGCCGCGACGCGCTGTTCGCGTGCTCCCCGTTTCTGCCTCTTGATCTGTTTTTGTTCCTGTTTTTCCCCCGTTTCGTCCCGCGCTTTCGACGGCAGTGCGGCGACCGGCCTTTCCGCCACCGTCTCGCCGATGCTGCGCTCGATCGCGATCTCGCTGCCCTCCTTGTCGATCTCGACGACGGTGGCCCGCCCCGCCTCGATCGCCAGATCCTCGAGCACGAGCGGCGCGGCCGCCGCCACCTCGACCCGGTAGATTCCGGCCGGAAGCCGCACCGGACCGCCGTCGAGGGTGCCGCGCGCGACCACCTTCCCGCGCAGGTCGCGCACTTCGTAGGGGGTGCGCATGGCCGCCTCGATCGCCGCCTGCAGCTCGGCGGCATTGTCGGCGCTGTAGAAGACGCCGCCGGTCTTGGCCGCCAGC
>JALSRW010000280.1 GCA_026984595.1 Alphaproteobacteria bacterium | reverse complement strand
AGCTTCGCCTCGAGGCCGTGAAGGCCGGCCGCGATCATGGCGGCGTAGGCGAGATAGGGATTCACGTCCGCGCCCGCCATGCGGCACTCGACGCGGGTCGAGGCACCGTGGCCGACGATGCGGAAGCCGGCCGTGCGGTTGTCGCGGCTCCAGACGACATTGGTGGGGGCGAAGGACCCCGCCTGGAAGCGCTTGTAGGAGTTGATGTAGGGGGCGAGGAAGAGGCAGTAGTCGCGGGCGAGCGCCAGCTGACCGCCGAGATAGTTGCGGAAGGTGTCCGTCTCCCGCCCCTCGGCGTCGACGAATGCCGGGCGGTCGTCCTCCGCCTGCCACAGGCTCGAGTGGATGTGGCAGGAATTGCCGGCGAGATCACGGCGCCACTTGGCCATGAAGGTCACGGCCTTGCCCTGCAGGTGGGCGATCTCCTTGACGCCGTTCTTGTAGATCACGTGCCGGTCGGCCATCTCCAGCGCCTCGGCATAGACGAGATTGAGCTCCTCCTGGCCGGGCCCCCATTCCCCCTTGGAGAACTCCACGGGGACCCCGGCGGCATCCATGTGGTTGCGGATCGCGCGCATCAGCGGCTCCCGCTTGGTGGTCTCGAAGACGTGGTAGTCCTCGATGTACCAGCCTGCGGTGCGCAGGTTCTCGTAGTTGCGTTCGCGGCAGCTGCGGTAGTCCTCGTCGAACACGTAGAATTCGAGCTCGGAGGCCATCTTGGCGACAAGCCCCCGCTCCCGCAGGCGCGCGAGCTGGCGCTTGAGGATGGTGCGGGGGCTGTGCGGCAATTCCTCGCCGTGGTGATCGCACACGTCGCCGAGAACGAGGGCCGTCCCCGGGAGCCAGGGCACGCGCCGCAATGTGCCGAGATCCGGGCGGATGGCGAAGTCGCCGTATCCCCTCTCCCAGGACGCGAAGCGGAAGCCGGGAACCGGCTCCATCTCCATGTCCAGCGCGAGCAGATAGTCGCAGGCGTGCCACTCCCGGTGCACCGCCTCGAGGAAGAAGTGCCCGGTGACCCGCTTGCCGACGAGACGTCCCTGCATGTCGGTGAACGCCGCCACCACGGTGTCGATCTCGCCGGTGCCGACGAGTTCCTCCAGTTCCTCGAAGGTCAGCGTCGTCGCCATCTTCAAACGGCCTCCTCCGTTATGCATCGCGCGCCCATCCTGACCGCGCCCCCCGCCGCCGTCCAGCGCTCAGGCGATGCGACAGGCAGCCCCGCGCCATCCGGCCGCCGTCCAGACGCCGGCCGTCGCCGTGGAGCGGATGCACGAAGCACCCGCCCCGGCTTCCGCCTGCCCCTGTGGCGGGCCTTGAAGGATTTGGCGCCGCCCTCAGGACCGGGAGGGGCTCCGCTCTCCCCCGGCTTGCACCTCCTCCGGCGGCTCGGCAGTCGCACGGTGGATGAGGCCGAAGATGACCGCGATACCGAAGACGAAGAGCATGTAGCCGAAGAAGGCGAACATCGCATCATGGGCGCGGCTTGCGAGCGCGAGGCCGAAGAGCGCGAGCAGACCCATGATGCCACCGAAGATCCACTGTCCCATCCCGAACCCTCCTGCTTCCTCCTCAGGACCCGCCGTCCTCGCCGAAGCTCACGAGATCCCGATAGGCGTGCCAGCTGGCATGGCCGACGAGCGGCAGGGTGACGACGAGACCGAGATAGGCGAGGGCGAGGCCGAATCCCGTGAACACGACGATGATCGCGGCCCACAGCAGCATGGCGGCGAAATTGGTCTGCACGGCCCGCACGCTCGCGGCGATCGCCTCGACCACGCTGGCATCCGGCCGGTCGAGCAGCATGGGAATGGCGACCACGCTCAGGCTGTACGCCACGAAGGCGAGAATCCCGCCGATCACCGTGCCAATGATGAGAAAGGGCCAGCCTCGCGGGCTCAGAAAGGTGTCGACGATGAGGTTTTCCACGGAGGGCGGCTCAAGCCCGTAATAGAGGAAGAACAGCAGGGCGGCGACGCGGATCCAGAGGAAATGGAAGAGCAGCAGGGCCACGCCCATGAGGGCGAGCTGCACCGGATTGCGGCGAAACGCCGTGAGCGCTTCCCAGAGCGTGGTGGGAAGGCCTTGCTGGTTGCGTCGGCTCACCTCGTAGAGACCCACCACGAGCACCGGACCCACGAGGAAGAAGCCCGAGGTCAGCGGCAGCAACAGGTAGATCATGTCGGCGAGAATGAGGCCGAGGGTCAGCACGTAGCCGGTCACCGCCGCGAGAATGCCGTAGATGATTCCGACCATGGGCTGCTGCCTGAGGTCGTTCCAGCCTCTGGCAAGCCAGCTCCACGGCTGGTCGAGCTCGATCCTGCGGATCTGGATGGGCTGCGCCGTGAATACCGGAACCGCCTCCGCCATTTCCCTTCTCCCTGGCGCCGGGCCGGAGAGAACGCGCTCCGGCCGCCGCCGGTGCTAGATCACCGCCTTCCTTGATCCAGGTCAAGGTCCGAGGCGCGAGGCTCCGGAATGGTCGCTGCGCCGCCTGCGACAATATGAGCAATCTCTAATAAAGCGGCGATTCGCTAGCAGTCGGGGTGGAGATCGGAGCTTGCGTCACGCGCGGCTTTGGGTTTGGCTGCGCGTCGCCGGGATGTCGTGGAGAGGAGTGCGGTCATGGCAGCGGCGGCTGTTCGCGTGGGAGCGAGAGCGGGCTACGATGAAGATATCGTGCGCATGTTCACGATCGCCACCATCTTCTGGGGCGTCGTGGGCTTTGCCGCCGGCACCTTCATCGCCTTCCAGCTCGCCTACCCATGGCTCAATCTTCCCTATGAATGGGGCACCTTCGGCCGCCTGCGGCC
>JALSRW010000279.1 GCA_026984595.1 Alphaproteobacteria bacterium | reverse complement strand
AGCAGGGCAATCCCTGGGGGGCGCTGGCCACGCTCCGGGACATCTCCGACCCGCGGGCGCTCGCCATCCGGATCGACGCGCACTGGGCCGCCCGGGAATGGAAGGCGCTGGCTTCCCTGGCCGAACCCCTCCTCGCCGAGATCACCCCGCGCAAACTGCTCTCGGAGGAGGAGGCGGTGCGTGCGCTGCGGGTGGGAGCCGCCCTGGCGCGTCGCGGCGAGCGCGAACGGGTGCTGGAGATCGCCCGGCTGGTGGCCGCACGCAGCGACCTCGCGAGGGTGGAAACCCTGTTCGAGCTGATGACCACGCCGGTGGCCCTGACCGGCGATCCGGCGGCGGTGATCGCCGGAATCGGGCGGCTGGCCGATCGCCTGCGCACGGGTCTCGCCTATCTCCAGGCAGGGGACGGGGGTCTCGCGCCGGCGGCCGCGGCGGGAGGATTCTAGATCCACCCGCATTGCTACCGGCACGGGCTGCAGCTAAAGCTGCGGGAGCCGGCATCCGGGCCGCAGGAAATACGACGGGATCCGAACGCCGTTGTTCCGCTTCGTACTGACACGATTGGGCCTGCTTTTCCCCACCTTCTTCGGGGTGACGCTGATCGCCTTTCTGTTCATCCGCCTGCTGCCGGGGGATCCGATCGAGATCCTCGCCGGCGAACGGGGGGTGAGCCCCGAACGCCACGCCCGGCTGATGCGGGAACTGGGCTTCGACCGGCCGCTCTGGGAACAGTATGTGAGCTATCTCGGCGACATCCTGCAGGGTGATCTCGGCCGCTCGATCGTCACGAGGCAGCCCATCATCGAGGAATTCCTCACTCTGTTCCCGGCCACCGTCGAACTCTCGCTGTGCGCCATCCTCCTCGCCGTGCTGATCGGCCTGCCGGTCGGTGTCCTCGCCGCCATCCGCCGCGGCACGGTGTTCGATCACAGCGTCATGGCGGTCACCCTGACCGGCTATTCGATGCCCATCTTCTGGTGGGGGCTGCTGCTGATCATCCTCTTTTCCGGCATTCTCGGCTGGACCCCCGTCTCCGGCCGACTGTCCCTGCTCTACTATGTGGAGCCGGTCACCGGCTTCATGCTGATCGACACCCTCCTCTCGGATCAGGAAGGCGCCTTCCTCTCCGCCGTACGACATCTGATCCTGCCGACCATCGTCCTCGGCACCATCCCGCTGGCGGTGATCGCCCGCCAGACCCGCTCGGCGATGCTGGAAGTGCTGGGAGAGGACTATGTGCGCACCGCGCGCGCCAAGGGTCTGCCGCCCTGGCGGGTGGTCGGCCTGCACGCGCTCCGGAACGCCCTCGTTCCCGTGGTCACCACCGTCGGCCTGCAGGTGGGCGTGCTGCTGGCGGGTGCGATCCTCACCGAGACCATCTTCTCCTGGCCCGGAGTCGGCAAATGGCTGGTCGATTCGATCTTCCGGCGCGACTATCCGGCGGTCCAGGGAGGGTTGCTGCTGATCGCCAGCCTGGTGATGGTGGTCAATCTGGTGGTCGATCTCCTCTACGGGCTGATCAATCCCCGCATCCGCCATCGGAGCGGCTGATGGCGGATGCGCCCGAAACCCTGCACGAACCGGTGACCGAGGGGGCCGGCGCCCCCGAGCCTCCCGGTCCGCTCCGCGAGCTGTGGCATTATTACCGGCAAAATCGCGGAGCCGTGGTCGGTCTGGCCTTTCTCGTCTTCCTCGTGCTGGTCTCGGTGTTCGCCGATTTCGTCGCTCCCCATGCGCCCGACATCCAGTACCGCGACGCCTTCCTCACGCCGCCGGTCTGGCAGGAAGGGGGAAGCTGGGAATTTCCGCTGGGGACCGATGCCACCGGCCGCGACATTCTCTCGCGGATCCTCTTCGGCTCGCGCTACTCGCTGTCGATCGGCTTTCTGGTGATCGTCCTGTCGCTGCTGAGCGGCATCGCCATCGGTCTGTTCGCAGGCTTCTTCGGCGGCTGGATCGATACGCTGGTGATGCGGCTGATGGATGTGCTGATCGCCATTCCGGGCCTGCTGCTGGCGCTGGTGGTGGTGGCCATCACGGGGCCCGGCCTGTTCAATGCGATGTTCGCCATCGCCATCGTGTATCTTCCGCATTTCGTGCGCCTGACGCGGGCGGCGACCCTGTCGGAACTGTCGCGGGACTATGTCACCGGCAGCCGCGTCGCCGGCGCGGGGATGCTGCGGCTGATGTTCGTCACCGTACTGCCCAACTGCATGCCGCCCCTGATCGTTCAGGCGACACTCGGCTTTTCGACGGCGGTGCTGGACATGGCAGCGCTCGGGTTTCTCGGCATGGGGGCGCAGCCGCCCACGCCCGAATGGGGCACGATGCTGGCCGATGCCCGCGAATTCATCCTCCGCGCCTGGTGGGTGGTGACCTTCCCCGGCATGGCCATCCTGCTCACCGTACTGGCCATCAACCTGATGGGCGACGGGCTGCGCGACGTGCTCGATCCGAAACTGAAGCGCTCATGAGCCTGCTCGAGATCCGCAACCTCACCGTGGAGTTTCCGGTCGCCGGCGGCATGCTGCGGGCGGTGGACGCCATCAGCCTCGATGTCGAACCCGGCGAGCTGGTCGCCATCGTCGGCGAGTCGGGATCCGGCAAATCGGTGGCCATGCTGGCGGTGATGGGGCTGCTGCCGCCGACCGCGCGCATCACCGCCGATCGTCTGCGTTTCGCCGGTCACGGCCTGCTCGGGATGCGCGCCAACGACCGCCGCCGCATCGTCGGCAAGGACCTGGCGATGATCTTCCAGGAGCCGACCAGCTCCCTCAATCCCTGCTTCACCATCGGCTTCCAGATCGACGAGGCGAT
>JALSRW010000278.1 GCA_026984595.1 Alphaproteobacteria bacterium | reverse complement strand
AGGCCGAGCTCCTCCCGCAGCTCCAGGAAAAGGTTGAGGATCTGGGCCTGGATCGACACGTCGAGAGCGGCGATGGCCTCGTCGCAAACGAGGAACTCGGGCTCCACCGCGAGGGCGCGGGCGATGCCGATGCGCTGCCGCTGGCCGCCCGAGAACTGGTGCGGGTAGCGTCGCGCATAGGCCGGATCGAGCCCCACCCGCCGCATCAGCTCGGCCACCCGGTCCTCGAGCTGGTCGCGGCGGATCAGGCCGTGATAGACCGGTGCCTCGCCGATGATCTCGCGCACCCGCAGGCGGGGGTTGAGGGAAGCGAAGGGGTCCTGGAAGATCATCTGCACCTTGAGGGCGGCGTCGCGCCGCGCCGAACGGCTTCCCCCGGCATAGCGGCGGCCGCGGAACAGCACTTCGCCGCCGGTGGGCTCCAGCACACCCGCCACCATGCGCCCGAGGGTCGATTTCCCGCAGCCCGACTCGCCCACGAGACCGAGCACCTCGCCCGGCATGATGTGCAACGACACCCGATCCACCGCCCGCACCACGGTCGGCCGGTAGCCGGCGCCCAGGAGGTTGGCGATGCGCTCGGAGAGGTCGAGCTCGCGCACGAATTTCCTGGAGACCTCGCGGATTTCGACGATCGGCTGGGACATCGAGACGGGCTGCCCGGAACTCCTGCGCGGACCGCGATCTTCTAACAGGGACGGGCCGGCCGCGCCACTTCGCCGTCGCCCTCAGCCGCCCGCCCGCGCGCGCGAGCGGTACGCCCGCCAGAGCGCGAAACCGCCGAGCAGGACCGCCAGGACGATGCCCCACATCCAGCCGGTGATATGCTCGAGATGGCCGCCCATCACCACCATCGCGAAGATCGGTGGCAGGATGCCCACCCCCGTGGTCCACAGGAAGGTCCACAGCGGCACCCGCGTCAGCCCGGCGCCATAGTTGACGAAATTGAAGGACACCAGCGGCAGCAGCCGCACCAGCAGCAGCACCGGCACGCTGCCGGCGGCGATCCGCCGATCGAGGCCTTCGAGATGGCGGCTTTCGACGAACCTCTCGACCAGCGGGCGGCCGGCGATGCGCGCCAGAGCGAAAGCCACCAAGGCCCCCAGCATGGCCCCGATCCAGGTGATCACGGTGCCCCAGAAGGGGCCGTAGACCATGCCGTTGGCGAAGGCGATCAGCTCCGCCGGAAAGGGCACGAAGCTGTGCAGCACCATCAGGGCGATGGAACCCGCCACGCCCCAGGCCCCGAGCTCGCGGATGAAGGTTTCGACGGTTTCCGGCCGCAGCTCCAGGCGGTAGGCGAGGACCGCCAGCAGGAGCAGCAGAACGAGCAGGGCGAACGCCAGCAGAGTGCGCTCGATCCACTGTCTCTGCCGCATCCCTTCGGGCATGATCCGTCTCGTGGCGATGGTCTTTCTCTCTCTTCGTTGGCGGACAGTCTGCGGATGCGGAGCGGCTCCATGTCAAGCTTCTCGTCTCCGGCAGCGTCCCGGGCCACCTCCGCTCGCGGGCATGTGATGCCGATCGCCGCCGCCCGCGAGGGCAACGGGAAGGTTGCGGGGCGATTGCCTGCGGGTTCCCCGAGCGTTACATATTTCCGGACAGGAACCTCCAGCGACAAGGCCAGCGCCTCTTGACCGGGTTTGCGCGTTCTCTCCCGCCCCAGCCAGCGTTCCCGAGGACCAGGCTGCGGCGCCTCCGCCAGCATGGCTGGAGCCGGCGGCTGGTGGCCGAGCACCGCCTCGATCCCGCCGATCTGATCCTGCCGCTGTTCGTGCTCGAGGGCAGCAATGCACGCCGGCCGGTGCGCTCCATGCCGGGGGTCGAGCGCCTTTCCATCGATCTGCTCCCGGCCGTCGCGGAACGCTGCCTGGAGCTGGGCATTCCCGCCCTCGCCCTGTTCCCGGTGACTCCTGCCGAACGCAAGAGCGCGGGCGGAGAGGAGGCATGGAATCCCGACAATCTGGTGTGCCGGGCGATGCGCCATCTCAAGGCGCGACTGCCGGAAATCGGTCTGATCGGCGATGTCGCCCTCGATCCCTATACCACCCACGGCCAGGACGGCATCGTCCGCGACGGGGTGGTGCGCAACGACGAAACCCTGGAGGCACTGGCCCGCCAGGCGGTCTGTCTGGCCGAGGCGGGCTGCGATGTGGTGGCGCCCTCGGACATGATGGACGGGCGCATCGGCGTGATCCGCGAGGCGCTGGACAAAGCTGGTCACGATGGCATCCTGGTCCTCTCCTATGCCGCCAAATACGCCTCGGCTTTCTACGGACCGTTCCGCGATGCGGTGGGCTCGGCGGGGGCTTTGGGGGCGGCCGACAAGAAGACCTATCAGATGGACCCGGCCAACAGCGCCGAGGCGGTGCGCGAGGCCGCCCTCGACATCACCGAGGCGGCCGACATGCTGATGGTCAAGCCGGGCCTGCCCTATCTCGACATCATCCGCGTCCTCAAGGACACTTTCGGGATGCCCACCTTCGCCTACCATGTGTCGGGCGAATACGCGATGATCCGGGCTGCGGCCGAACGCGGCTGGCTCGACGGTGCGGCCTGCATGGACGAAGCTCTCCTCGCCCTCAAGCGGGCCGGGGCGGATGCCATCCTCACCTACGCCGCGCTCGAGGTCGCGGAACGGCTGCACGGGCACGGCTGAACGCAACGCCGTTGTTTCCAGCGGTCGCATTGACGGACCCGTGCGCGCCCGGTACCTCGGCGGCGGTGCAATTCGGGGAACGAGCGGTGCAGTTCGAACTCGACGAGGATCGTGCAGCGCTGCAGGCGGCGGCGCAGGAATTCGCCCGCGAACGCATGGCG
>JALSRW010000277.1 GCA_026984595.1 Alphaproteobacteria bacterium | reverse complement strand
TTCGCCCGCCCGGCGCTTCACGCCCTGGTGTTTTGACTTCGCCGCCCCCGCTTTCGACAATCCGGGATCGTCGACCCGGCCATCGAGCCGTGTCCGGCGGCGGCACGGGCCTCCAAATCCCCAACCAGAAACCTTCCGGGCCGGTTCCCCGTGCCGCCGCCCCGCCTCCGGCTCGGCGGCCCGTGATCAGGGGAGAGCGAAGATGCGCAAGATCCGCACGGCCCTCTTGTCGGCAACCGCCTTTGCGACCCTGGCCCTCGTGGCCGGCACCGGCCTCGCCGCCTGGCACGCGCCGGCGGCGGCCGGCGAGACGGTGAAGGTGGAGCTCGCCGAATGGACCCTGGGCTTCACCAGTCTCGAGCTCGACGGCGGCAAGGTCCGCTTCCTCGTCACCAACACCGGTTCGGCCCCCCATGCGCTGGCCCTCGAAGGCGAGGCCGGGGGCGAGGAGATCCGCTACAGCTCGCGCATCCTCCGCCCGGGCGAAAGCGCCGAGCTGGAGGTCGAGCTGCCGGCGGGCAGCTATGTGGCCTATTGTCCGGTGGGCAGCCATCGCAGCCTCGGCATGGAAGCCCGCATCGAGGCCGGCCGAGCCTACTGAGCCCGAGCGCCGGACCGCCCGCCGGCCGCTGCCGACCGCGAACGGAAGCCGGCGGGCTTGCCGCGGTCCCCGGCGCCGATTACCCTCGGCGGTGGCGGCCGGCGTAGCTCAATCGGTAGAGCATCCGCCTTGTAAGCGGGGGGCTGGGGGTTCGAGTCCCTCCGCCGGCACCAGCGCTTTCCCCCGGCGCTTTCCCGTTGCCGTGAAATCCCCGCCACCAAACCGCTTTGGGCTTGGCAGCACCGACCGGGCTTGGCATGCTCGCCCCCGTGCGTGCGGCCGGACAGACCCGGGGAGGGCCGTGCGGGCACCCGACAATCACGAAATGCGGAGGCAACCCAGATGTGTTGCAGGAGAACCATTCTCGCCGGGGCGGCGGTATTCGCGCTGGCCCTCGCCGCCGGCCCGGCCGACGCCCAGAAGCGGGTGCAGATCGAGTGGTGGCACGCGATGGGCGGCGAGCTCGGCGAGAAGGTCAACAAGATCGCCGCCGATTTCAACGCCAGCCAGGACGAATACGAAATCAAGGCGGTCTACAAGGGCAACTACACCGAGACCATGACCGCCGCCATCGCCGCCTTCCGGGCCGGGCAGCAACCCCATATCGTGCAGGTGTTCGAGGTCGGCACGGCGACCATGATGGCCGCCCGCGGGGCGATCTATCCGGTCTACGAGCTGATGGCCGATACCGGCGAACCGTTCGACCCCAACGCCTTCATCTCGGCGGTGGTGGGCTACTACACCACCCCCGAGGGCGAGATGCTGTCGATGCCCTTCAACAGCTCGACGCCGGTGCTCTACTACAACAAGGACGCCTTCGAGAAGGCCGGGCTCGATCCCGAACAGCCGCCGAAAACCTGGCCCGAGCTGGTCGAGTTTGCCAAGAAGACCCAGGCGGCGGGCTATCCCTGCGGCTTCACCACCGGCTGGCAGAGCTGGGTGCAGATCGAGAACTTCTCGGCCTGGCACAACCTGCCGCTGGGCACCAAGCAGAACGGTTTCGCCGGCCTCGACACCGAGCTGGTGTTCAACGAGACGCCGGTGGTCGAGCACATCGCCAACATGGCCGAATGGCAGAAGAGCAAGATCTTCGACTACGGCGGCCGTCGCTCCGACAGCGCTCCCAAGTTCTACAATCAGGAGTGCGTCATGTACATGAACAGCTCCGCCGCCTATGCCGGGGTCAAGAACAACGCCAAGGACTTCGAATTCGGCATCGGCATGCTGCCCTACTATCCGGACATCGAGGGCGCGCCGCAGAACAGCATCATCGGCGGCGCCACCCTCTGGGTGCTGCAGGGCCATCCCGACGAGGAGTACAAGGGCGTCGCCCGCTTCTTCTCCTATCTCTCCAGCCCCGAGGTGCAGGCCTGGTGGCACCAGGAGACGGGATATCTGCCGATCACCACCGCCGCCTACGAGCTCACCCGCAGTCAGGGCTTCTACGAGAAGAACCCGGGCACCGACATCGCCATCAAGCAGCTCACCTACAAGGAGCCCACGGAAAACTCGAAGGGGCTGCGGTTCGGCAATTTCGTCCAGATCCGCGACATCATCAACGAGGAGCTGGAAGCGGTCTGGGCCGGCAGCAAGACCGCCCGGCAGGCGATGGACGAGGCGGTCGCACGCGGCAACAAGCTGCTCCGCCAGTTCGAGGCCCAGTACAAATAGATTAGATCCTGCGGGTCCGAGATCGTCGGGGACGGAGGCGGCCCTGCCGCCTCCGTCCCGCGGCGGGGGCGGGAGTCGAACTTGGAAAAACGGGTCGTCTTCAGGCAGCGAGGCCTGCCCTATCTCTTGCTGGTACCGCAGCTCGCGGTGACCTTCGTCTTCTTCATCTGGCCGGCGAGCCAGGCGCTGTGGCAGTCGATGCTGGTCCAGGACCCCTTCGGTCTCGCCACCCGGTTCGTCTGGTTCGACAATTTCGCGGCGCTGTTCGGCAATCCCGAATACACCAACAGCCTGAAGGTGACCGCGATCTTCAGCTTCGCGGTGGCCTTCTCCGGTCTGGCCATCGCGCTGTTGCTGGCGGCGATGGCCGATTTCGTGATGCGCGCCGCGACCTTCTACAAGACCATGCTGATCTGGCCCTATGCGGTGGCCCCGGCGATCGCCGGGGTGCTGTGGCTGTTCCTGTTCAATCCCTCGATCGGCATCATCGCCTGGCTGCTGGGCAAGGTCGGCGTCGACTGGAACCACCAGCTCAACGGCGGCCAGGCCCTGCTGCTGGTGATCGTGGCCGCCACCTGGAAGCAGATCTCCTACAACTTCCTGTTCTTCCTGGCCGGCATGCAGTCCATTCCCCGCTCCCTGATCGAGGCCGCGGCGATCGACGGGGCGGGACCGGTCAAGCGCTTCGTCACCCTGATCTTTCCCCTGATCTCCCCGACCACCTTCTTCCTGCTGGTGGTCAACCTCGTCTATGCCTTCTTCGATACCTTCGGGATCATCCACGCGGTCACCGAGGGCGGCCCCGCCCAGGCCACCACCACCCTCGTCTACAAGGTCTACCGGGACGGTTTCATCGGCCTCGATCTCGGCAGCTCGGCGGCCCAGAGCGTGGTGCTGATGGCCATCGTCATGGCCCTCACCTTCGTCCAGTTCCGCTTCATCGAACGCCGCGTGCAGTACGCCTGACCATGGTCGAGAACCGCCCGCTCCTGACCTTCCTCGCCCATGCTCTGCTGGTCCTCGGCATCGCCATCGTCGCCCTGCCCATCTGGATCGTTCTCGTGACCTCCAGCCAGGCTCCCGAGGATGTGCTCACCGCCCCCATCCCCATGTGGTTCGGCGAGCGGCTCCTCGACAACTACCGGGCGGTGCTGGGCCACGGCCTGACCCGCTCCAGTTCGGGGCCGGTGGCGCCGATGATGCTCAATTCGCTGATCATGGCGGTGAGCATCGCGGTGGGCAAGATCGCCATCTCCATCCTCTCCGCCTTCGCCATCGTCTATTTCCGCTTTCCCGGCCGCATGCTGGCCTTCTGGACCATCTTCGCCACCCTGATGCTGCCGGTGGAGGTGCGCATCCTGCCCACCTTCGAGGTGGTCGCCGATCTCGGCATGCTCAACAGCTATGCGGGGCTGACGATTCCGCTGATCGCCTCGGCCACCGCCACCTTCCTGTTCCGCCAGTTCTTCCTGACCGTGCCCGACGAGCTGGCCGAGGCGGCGCGAGTCGACGGCGCCGGACCGATGCGCTTCTTCTTCGACATCCTGCTGCCGCTGTCGCGCACCAACATCGCCGCCCTCTTCGTGATCCTCTTCATCTACGGCTGGAACCAGTATCTCTGGCCGCTGCTGGTGACCACCGACGAGAGCTACTACACCATCGTCATGGCCATCCAGCGGATGCTGACGGCGGCCGACGCCGAACCCGAATGGCATTACATCGCGGCGGTCGCCATGCTGGCCATGCTGCCGCCGGTGCTGGTGGTCCTCCTGATGCAGCGCTGGTTCGTCAAGGGCCTCGTGGAGACAGAGAAATAGCCATGGCCGAAGTGGTCGTCCGAGAGCTCCGGAAATCCTTCGGAACGGTCGAAGTGCTCAAGGGCATCGATCTTTCCATCGCCGACGGCGAGATGGTGGCGGTACTGGGTCCCTCGGGCTGCGGCAAATCCACCCTGCTGCGCCTGGTGGCCGGCCTCGAAACGGTCACCGGCGGCGAGATCCGCATCGGCGCGCGGCGGGTCAACGAGCTCGAGCCCAAGGACCGGGACATCGCCATGGTGTTCCAGAACTACGCCCTCTACCCGCACATGACGGTCTACGACAACATGGCCTACGGGCTGAAGAACCGCCGCGTGCCCAGGCCCGAGATCGCGGCGCGGGTGAAGCGGGCGGCGGAAATCCTCGGCCTCGAGGAACTCCTCGACCGCAAGCCGCGCCAGCTCTCGGGCGGGCAGCGCCAGCGGGTGGCGATGGGCCGGGCGATCGTGCGCGAACCGGAAGTCTTCCTGTTCGACGAGCCGCTCTCCAATCTCGACGCCAAGCTCCGGGTGCAGATGCGCCACGAGATCCGCCAGCTCCAGGCACGGCTCGGCACCACCGGCATCTACGTCACCCACGACCAGGTGGAGGCGATGACCCTGGGCGACCGGCTGGTGGTGATGAACGAGGGCCGCATCGAGCAGGTGGGAGCCCCCCTCGAGGTCTACGAACGCCCCGCCAGCCTGTTCGTCGCCGGCTTCATCGGCTCGCCGCCGATGAACGGCTTTCCCGCCCGGCTGGGGGAGGACCGCGCCAGCCTCGTGATCGACAGGATCCGCCTGCCCCTCGCCGGGCCGCTGGCGGCCGCGGCTGCTGCTCCGGTGGTCGCCGGAATCCGCCCCGAGCATCTGCAGTGCAGCGCGGACGGTCCCCTGGCGTTGGCCGTGGATTGGGTCGAGATCCTCGGCGCCGACACCGTCGCCCACGGCCGCATCGCCGGCGATCACCGCATCTGCGTGCGGCTGCCGGGAGGCACCATCGTCCATGCCGGCGATACGCTGCGGCTGTCGGTGCCGCCCGACCGGCTGCATCTGTTCGATCCCGGGAGCGGCCTGCGCATCGCCGACGCGTCCTGATTCTGCGGCAGTTTTTCAACTGGCGGGCGGTTGCCGGCTTCCGTTAACCTTAGCATAATCTTTCGCAACGAGAATGAAGCCGACCCGCACCATCGGCCGCTTGCCGAAGAGGCCGGCGCAAAGGTGGCGGGCATGGCTGCGAAAAAGGGACGGAATGCTGGCTCGAAGCCCTCGAACGCCCCGCCCGGGGAGGAATCCGGACCGGTGAGCACGCGCCCCCGCCTCCCCGCCGGCCGGTCGCGGCCCGCCCGGATCCTGCTCGCGCTTCTGGTGCTGCTGGTCAGCGGTGCATTGTCCTTCGGCGGTTTCCGCCTGGTCTCCCTGCTGCGGGAACGGGAACGGCTCGAGAGGGATCTGGAAGTCGCGCGACGCGAGGCGCGGGCGGTGTTCCAGGCCCGTCTCGAGCGCGAACGGGAACTCTCGCTGCAGCTTCGGGCGTTGCAGGAAGAACGGGAGCGGCGCCTCGCGCGGGCCCGCCTGGCCGCCCGCGAACGGCAGCGGCTGGCCGATCGGCTGGCCCTCGCCGAGCAGCGGATCACCGCGGTCACCGCCGAACTGGAGGCGGCCCGCGCCTTCGCCGCCAGTGTCGAGGCCGACAGCCGCGACCGTCAGCTCTCGATGCGTCGGCTGGTACGCGAAAAGGCCGCGCTCGAAGGCGAGCTGGCGGCCCTCCGCAGCCGCCTGTCCAAGGCCCTGGTCGAACGGGATATGGCGCGGCGGGTGGAAAAGGGGCTGCGCTGGCGGATCGACATGCTGCAGTCGCGGGTGGCCGAGGTCGAGAACAGCCGCGCCACCTCCATGATCTGGATCCGCGAATGGATCGGCAAGCATCTGGCGGCCATCGAGCAGGTGCTGGCCGAGGCCGGCGTCGATCCGCGCCGGCTGCTGGAACGGGCCGGCGACGACCTGCCGGCGGGGATCGGCGGCCCGTTCGAGCTGCCGACGGAGGATGCGCCGGCGGCACTGCCGGCGATCGAAGGTTCCGATCTCAGCCGCTCGGTGGTCCGGCTGCAGGCCGCGCAGCGCCTGATCGCCGCCATGCCGCTCACCTCGCCCCTCGATTCCTACCGCATCACCAGCCCCTACGGCCTGCGCAAGGATCCGGTGACCGGGCGTCGCGCCATGCACAAGGGAATCGACATGGCGGCGCCATGGAACGCCCGGGTGCTCAGCGCCGCCCCGGGACGGGTGATCCGCGCCGGCCGCAACGACGCCTACGGGCTGATGGTGGAGATCGACCATGGCATGGGCATCGTCACCCGCTATGCCCATATGAAGAAACTGCTGGTGAAACGCGGCCAGAAGGTGGATTTCCGCCAGCCGGTCGGCATCGTCGGCAATACCGGTCGCAGCACGGGACCGCATCTCCATTACGAGATCCGGATCGACGGCGAACCCCTCGATCCCGCCGGCTTCATCGCCGCCGGCCGCAATCTGACCACCGTCTTCAAGGGCTAGCCCTCGTTGCCCGGACGGCTCGACGCCAGGCACCGCGGCGGCCCGAGCCGGCCCGCAGGGAATCGCGGCCGTCGCCATTCCCCATATTGCCATTTCCCTACTGTAGTCATACAAGATTTGCGGATTTTTTCTGGGCCTTACCTTCACCGCATATTCGTGATAGCTTATACGCGTTTCCGGTCCACCCCGCCGCACGGGCCGCGCCCGGACGCCACCGGGAGAGAGCGTGATCGAACCGCATGTCGCCCTGGCCATCGCCGGCCTGCTGATCGGTGCCCTGTTCGGGGCCACCGTGCAGCGCACCCACTATTGTCTGATGGGAGCGCTGGCCGATCTCGCGCTCTTCGGCAGCCGGCGGCGGCTCCGCTCCTGGCTGCTGGCGGTGGCCGTGGCCCTGGCCGGCACCCAGCTCCTGGCGGTGGCCTCGCCCTTCGATCCCGGACGCAGTCTCTATCTGCGCAGCGATCTGTTCTGGCTGGGAGCCGTCGGCGGCGGGCTCATGTTCGGCTTCGGCATGGTGCTCGCGGGCGGCTGCATCAGCCGCAATCTGGTGCGGGCCGGGGCGGGCAGTCTCAAGGCCTGGCTCGTGGTGCTGCTGGTGGCGGTCAGCGCCTATGCGACCATCGCCGGCCTGCTGGCGCCGGTCTATCGGCTGCTGCACAGCATCGGCAGCTTCGCGCCGGGCTATGCCGGCCTGGGCCAGCTCGCCTCCGGGCTCCTGGGTCCGCTCGCCGGTCCGCTCTCGGGACTGCTGCTGGCGGCGTTGCTGTTGTCCTGGATTTTCGCCGACCCCCGCTTTCGCCACCGCTCGCCGGAACTGTCGGCGGGCGTGATCCTGGGTGCGCTGGTGGTGGCCGGCTGGTGGGCGACCTCGCTGCTGGCCGGCGGCGGCGCCGGCTGGGGCATGGCCTCGCTGACCTTCGTCCTGCCCACCGCCCGCGGCCTCCTCTACCTGATGGCGGGCGGGGGGCTGCTTCCCGGCTTCGGGGTGATGCTCGTGCTCGGCACCCTGCTCGGCGCCTTCCTGGCGGCCCGCCGGGCCGGGCAGTTCCGCATCGAGACCTTCGCCGATCGCACCGATCTCGGCCGCCACGCGCTGGGTGCGGTGCTGATGGGCAGCGGCGGCGCCCTGGCCGGAGGCTGCACCGTCGGCCAGGGCCTGTCGGGTCTGTCCACCATGAGCTTCGAGTCCGCCCTGGCGGTGGCGGCCATCCTGCTGGGCGGGCTGCGCGGCGTGCGCTATCTGGAAACCGGACGGCTGTGGCCGGCGCGCATGCCGGCCGAGGACAGCGAAGACGGCGGCCGGCCGGTCGCCATGCGTCCATCGCATCCCGGGAAACCCGTGTCATGAATGCCCCCCGATCCAAGCCTCCTTTCGACAGGGGCGGCGAGCATCGCCTCTCCGCCGCCGATTATGTCAAGCTGCAGGCCAACGCCCGCGAGGCCAGCCGCCTGCTGAAGGCGCTGAGCAACGAGAACCGGCTGCTGATCATGTGCCAGCTCGTCGGCGGCGAACGTTCGGTGGGCGAGCTGGTACGTCTGATCGGCCTCAGCCAGTCGGCCCTGTCGCAGCATCTCGCCAAATTGCGCCACGATTCGCTGGTGCGCACGCGGCGCGATGCGCAGACCATCTACTATTCCCTGGCCTCGCCCGAGGCCGAGGCGGTGATCGCCACCCTCTACAATCTCTACTGCGAGGTGCCCGACCGCGAGCCGGCCTGAGGGGCGCCGCCCGCCACCGGCTTGCATGTGCGGAGCCGGCCTGTAAGCTGGCTCCCGTCTGGCCCATCCGAAGGATTTCCGATGCTGCGGCGGCGATGGCTGTACGGGCTCCTGCTGGCGCTGTCGATGTCCAACGCGGCATCCGGCCAGAGCCTGATCGCCGACCTGTCCAAGCATCTGATCGCCATCACCACCGCCTTCACCGGCGCCGAGGTGCTGCTGTTCGGCAGCGTCGAGGAACCGGGCGGGGATGTGGTGGTGCTGGTGTTCGGGCCGACCGAGGATCTCCGGGTGCGGCGCAAGTCGCGGGTCGGCCCCTTCTGGTTCAACACCGACGAGATGCGGTTCCGCCGGGTACCCGGCTTCTACGCCGTGGCCTCCAGCAAGCCCCTGGAGTTGCTGGCCGAGGAGGATGTACTGCAGCGTTACCAGATCGGGGTCGAGCGGCTGCATCTCGAGGCGCGCCCCGACCGGCACCAGAGCAAAGCCGATGTGGCCGCCTTCCGCGCCGCCCTGATCCGCAACAAGCAGCGCCAGAAGCTCTACGTGCAGTCGCCGATCCCGGTCTACTTCCTCGGCAAGCGGCTGTTCCGCACGGTGGTTCCCTTTCCCGCCAACGTCGCTCCCGGCAACTACCAGGTGCAGACCCTCTATCTCCGCGGCGGCCGGGTGGTACAGGCCCAGAGCAATGTGCTGGTGGTCTCCAAGGTGGGGCTGGAGGCCGACATCTTCGATCTGGCGCGGCGCCGTCCGGCCATCTATGGGTTGAGTTCGATCCTCATCGCGGTCGCTGCAGGATGGACCGCCAGCCTGGTCTTCGCTAGACGGTAAGGCATGAGCGAGCCCGTGACCGAGAGCCCGACCCGCCCCGACGGAGAGGAGAAGGGGCAGGAGCGCGTCTTCCTCGTGGTCGTCGACGAGAGCGAGGAGATGCGCAACGCCCTGCGCTTCGCCTGCCGGCGGGCGCGGCATACCGGCGGACGCATCGCCCTGCTCTACGTGATCGAGCCGGTGGAGTTCCAGCACTGGCTGGGGGTCGGCCGGGTGATGGAGGAGGACGCCCGGCTGGAGGCCGAACGCAGGCTGCAGTCGCTGGCCGCCGATGTCTTCGCGCAGACCGGAAGCCTGCCCATCCTCTACATCCGCGAGGGCCATCGCGCCGAAGAGGTGCTGCGTCTGATCCACGAGGATCCGAGCATCTCGCTGCTGGTGCTGGCCACCGCCCCGGAAGGCTCCAGCCCGGGGCCGATCGTCAGCCATCTGATGAAGAATCTGCGCAATCTCAAGGTGCCGGTGACCCTGGTCCCCGGCCATCTCGACGACGAGCAGATCGACGCCGTCACCTGAGAGCGAAGGTCAGATGGCCTGGCCCCGGCCGTCGAGGCTCAGCAGGGTGAGATAGAGGTCCGGACGACGGTCGCGGAACAGCCCCCAGCCGGCCCGCTCCCGGGCCAGCGCGTCGAGATCGAAGCTGGCGGTGATCACCGCCTCCTCCTCCCGTCCGGCCCGGGCCAGGATTTCCCCCCTGCCGTCGGTGATGAAGGAGCTGCCGTAGAAGGTGACGGTGCAGCTCTCCCCCCTTTCCGTCCCGATCCGGTTGGCGGCCACCACCGGCAGCATGTTGGCGGCGGCATGGCCCTGCATCACCCGCTGCCAGTGGGCGCTGCTGTCGAGCTCGGGCTGCTGCGGCTCGGAGCCGATGGCCGAGGGATAGAGCAGCAGCTCCGCTCCCACCAGGGCCATCGCCCGGGCCGCTTCCGGGAACCACTGGTCCCAGCAGATGCCGAGACCGATCCGGCCGAAGCGGGTCTGCCAGACGCGAAATCCGGTGTCACCGGGGTTGAAGTAGTATTTCTCCTGGTAGCCGGGGCCGTCGGGAATGTGGCTCTTGCGGTAGGTGCCCAGCGCCCGGCCGTCGGCGTCGAGCATCGTCACCGCGTTGAAATAGGCGTTGTTGGCCCGCTCGAAGAAGCTCACCGGCAGCACCACCTCGAGCTCGGCGGCGAGATCGGACATGCGGGCGACCAGCGGATGCCCCTGGGCCTCGTGGGCGAGCGCGAAATGCTCGGCCCGCTGGTCCTTGCAGAAATAGGGGGTCTCGAACAGCTCCTGCAGGAGCACGATATCGGCTCCGCGGGCGGCCGCCTCGCGCACCAGGCGCTCGGCCCTGCGAACATTGCCCGCCCGGTCCCAGCCACAGGCCATCTGGGTCGCCGCCACCGTCACCTGTCGCATGCCGTTCCCTTTCCCCGGCCCGGTGCCGCCTCCGCCCCGGCAGCGCTGTCCGCTCCGGCTCCGCTCTGCCGCTCCGGCGGTTCTGCCTCGCCGCGATAGTGATAGGTGAAAAGCCGGGGTCCGGCCAGCATGTAGCCGGTGTCCAGACGCGCCGGCCGCAATCCGGCGCGCCGCAACCGTTCGGCGATCGGCCGGTCGAGATGGCAGCCGCCGGCGAGCGGCCGCCAGAACGGGGTCAGAAGACGCTGCCAGCGGGCGACCGAGGGCTCCGCCGACAGCCCGTGTTCGAGGAACAGGAACCGTCCTCCGGGACGCAGCACCCGGGCGATCTCGGCGAGTGCCGTGCCGAGATCGGGGATCGAACACAGCGTCCAGCTACTCAGCACGGTGTCCATCGAGGCGTCGGGCAACGGCAGACGTTCGGCATCGGCCTGCACCAGCCAGACCGGAAAGGACCGCCCCTCCGCCCGCCGGCGGGCCAGGGTCAGCAGCAGATGGCTGGGATCGACCCCCAGCACCGCCTCCACCCGTCCCGGATCGTAGAGGGGCAGGTTGAGGCCGGAGCCGATGCCGATCTCCAGCACCCGGCCACGCGCCCGGGCGGCGAGTTCCCGCCGCAGCGGCAGGAAGCGCGCATCGCGCATGACGCCGTGGATGAGACGCGGTAACAAATGGTCCCGATACAATCGCATGGAGCACCGCCGGAGGCTGGCCGGGAATGGCTCGCACAGAATGCCGGCGGTGGGAAGACCGCAGACGGATTCGTCGTCGAGGGAGGCAGGGGATGCGTGAACCGAAATGTCTGATCGATGCCCGGGCGGTGGTCGGCGAGGGGCCGCTGTGGCACCCCATCGAGCAGGTGCTCTACTGGATCGACATCAAGAACCCCCATCTCTACCGCTTCGATCCGCGTACCGGCGAGGCCCGCGCCTGGCCGATGCCCGAGCGCATCGGCTGCTACGCCTTCCGCCGCGACGGCAGCATGCTGGTGGCGCTGAAATCCGGTTTCCACCGCTTCGAGCCGGCCACCGGCGCGCTCGATCCGATCTGCGATCCCGAAGCCGATCTTCCCGGCAACCGCTTCAACGACGGCCGGGTCGATCGCCGCGGCCGCTTCTTCGCCGGCACCATGGACGACGAAGAAGAGCGCTTCACCGGCAGTCTCTGGCGCCTCGATCCCGACGGTCGCGTGACCCGGATCCGGGAGGGTCTGGGTATCGCCAACGGCATCGGCTGGAGCCCCGACGATCGGGTGATGTATTTCACCGACAGCATGCGGCGGGTGATCTGGGCCTACGATTACGATATCGACAGCGGCCTGCCCGCCGGCGAGCGGGTGTTCGTGCAGCTCGCCGAGGATGACGGCTTTCCCGACGGGCTCTGCGTCGATGCCGAGGGCCATGTCTGGACCGCCGTCTGGGGCGGCTGGCGGGTGGATCGCTACGCCCCGGACGGCCGGCTGGTGCAGAGCCTGCGCCTGCCGGTCCCCCAGCCCAGCGCCTGCTGCCTCGGCGGGCCGGGCCGGACAACTCTGTTCGTCACCTCGGCCCGCATCGGCATCGATGCGGCCATCCTCGAAAAGGCGCCGCTGGCCGGCGGCCTGTTCGCCCTCGAGGTCGGTGTGGCCGGGCAGCCGGAGGCCCTGTTCGGCGGCTGAAGAGGTCGCGCCTTCCCCCGCGATCCGCTTCGAGACCTCTTGCGGCTGCCCCCGATTTCGGGTAGCAAGATGGGTGTAACCGAACGGTTACCTTGCGCAGGAACGTCAGGTTTCGTCGGGGGAGGCGCGGCGCGGAGCTTCTCCGGGTCGCGCAGACGAACGGGCGATGTCCGGTGATCGACGGGGGTCGCGGGGCATCGCCCGGATCGTTTCGGGCGCTGCTTCCGCGGGCGGTTTCGTGCGCCGGCGTTGCGCGTTCTTCCGCATTCATGCTATTCACGGTTTCCAACCAGAAGATCCGTTGGGCGGGCTTCCTGCACCCGAGACAGCCGTATCCGGGAGGAATCCTGCATGCCGTCGAAGACGATCGAGGTCATCGCCACCGTCTCGCCCCGTTCGGTCGGGCCGGCTTCCCTGTTCGCCGCCGAGGCGCCGATCACCGGCGACACCTGCCATCTCTTCAAATCGCGGCCGGAAGATGTGGAGGCGGCCAAGCGTGCCTTGCGCGAGGCCGGCTTCGAGGTCTTCGATGCCGCCAGCAGCGAGATCACCATCTCCATCGGCGGGCCCGCCAAACTGTTCGCCGAATTCTTCGGCGCCAGACTGAAAAAGCAGAAGGCGACCATGATGGAGGGCCAGCAGGTGGAGTTCCTGGCCACCGCCGAGGATCCCGCCGAGGCCCTGTTGGCCCCGCCCGAACCGCTGCG
>JALSRW010000276.1 GCA_026984595.1 Alphaproteobacteria bacterium | reverse complement strand
GCGAGGGCATAGGCGAGGTAGGAGACCACCGGAAAGCTGCGCCGCTGGCCGACGAGATGGATGGTGTCGGCCGTCGCCAGCAGTTCCGCCCCCCGTTCGAGAGCCCGTTCGGAAAGCTCCGCCCGCAGCCGTCCCACCGCCTGCATGGTGGCCTCGGCGAAGGCCTGCAACGGCGGTGCACGACCGCTGTCCGGCTGTCCGGCGCGCCGGATGCGCTCGGCATAGGAGGGGATGCGGGTCACCAGACGGTCACGGAACACCCGCTGCATCTGCGAGAATCCCTCGAAGCCCAGGGCCTGGGCGAAACGGACCAGGGCCGAGGGCGGGGCGCCGGCGCGGCGCGCCAGGGTGGCCACGGTTTCCAGCGCCACCTCCTCGGGATGGGCCAAGGCGAATTCAGCGATCTCCCGCAGCCGCGCGCTGAGCTGCCCGTGGCGCTCGGCGATCAGCACCCGCAGCTCGTCGAAGGTGTCCGGTGGCCCTGCCTTGCTGCCGCTCACTTCTGCCCTCCCGGGATGCGGTTCCGTTCCGATATGGAACAAGATTGGATCAAACGTTCCAGAATCCACTTTACAGGGGTGCTGGAATGTGTATTCCATATTGACGCGAATATGAAAACCGAGTTCTACACAGCCTGCGTCGACCTGCGAGCCTACGGGTCGCCGCGCTACGGGAACAGGTCAAGAACCGGGAGGTTACCGTTATGGGTTCGATCACGAGACTTGCCGCTGCCGCCGTGCTGGCGACCGGTGTTCTGGGCTCGGCGGCGATGGCCGGCGAGGATATCCGCATCGTCGTGGTGTCCCACGGCCAGGCATCCGATCCCTTCTGGTCGGTGGTCAAGAACGGCGTCGATGCGGCGCAGAAGGACATGGGCGTCAATGTGGAATACCGCGCCCCCGAGACCTTCGACATGGTCAAGATGAGCCAGCTCATCGATGCCGCCGTGGCCTCCGCTCCCGACGGCCTCGTGGTCTCCATTCCCGACGCCGACGCCCTCGGCCCGTCCATCAGCAATGCGGTGAAGGCCGGTATCCCGGTGGTGTCGATGAATTCGGGATCGGACGTCTACGAGGATCTCGACGTGCGGGTGCATGTCGGTCAAACCGAGTACGAGGCGGGTCTCGGCGGCGGCAAGCGGATGGCCGCGGCCGGCGTCACGAAGGCCATCTGCGTCAACCAGGAGGTCGGCAACGTGGCCCTCGATCTGCGTTGTGAGGGCTTCGCCAAGGGTCTCGGCGGCGACGTCAAGGTGCTCGCGGTGAGCATGGATCCGACCGAGATCGGCAATGCCATCAAGGCCCATTTCGCGGCCGCGCCCGACACCCAGGGCGTGCTCACCCTCGGACCCTCCGCCGCCGAGCCGGCGATGCAGGCACTCGAGGACATGGGGCTGCTGGATTCCGTCAAGCTCGCCACCTTCGATCTGTCGCCTTCGGTGCTGAGCGCGCTCGAGGCCGGCAAGATGCTGTTCGCCATCGACCAGCAGCAGTATCTGCAGGGCTACCTGCCGGTGGTCTTCCTCACCCTCAACGCGAAATACGGCCTCATGCCGGCGGGTGTGGTGATGACCGGCCCGGGCTTCGTCACCCCGGAGAATGCCGCCCAGGTGATCGAGCTCAGCAAGCAGGGCATTCGCTGAGCCGCGGATGAACGGTCCCGGTGCCGCCGGCGGGCGGCGCCGGGGCTCCGCCGCGGGGAAGCGGACCGGACACAGTTTTCGTCGGCAGCGGGGAGGTTCGACAATGGCCACCACAGCGGTCGGGCAGCCCGACGAGCGTATCAAGCAGACATCGATGATCCGCCGGCTGATGGGCCGGCCCGAACTGGGCGCCGTCGGCGGTGCCATTCTGGTGCTCATCTTCTTCGCCATCGTGGCACGCGGGACCGGCCTGTTTTCGGCCATGGGCGTCCTCAACTTCCTGGAAGTTTCGGCCCAGCTCGGCATCATCGCGGTGGCCGCGGCGATGCTGATGATCGGCGGCGAGTTCGACCTCTCGGTGGGCTCGATGATCGGTTTTGCCGGCATCGTCATCGCCATCCCGGCGGTGGAATGGGGCTGGCCCCTGTGGCTGACCATCGTCCTCGCCTTCGCGGTGGCCGTGGGCATCGGCTGGATCAATGGCACCATCGTCGTGCGCACCGGCCTGCCCTCCTTCATCGTCACCCTCGGCGGCCTCTTCATCCTCCGCGGGCTGACCATCGGCCTCACCCGGCTGATCACCGGCCGCACCCAGATCCCCGGTCTCCGGCCACTCGTCGAGAACGACTGGCTGGCGCCCCTGTTCGCCGGCAAGGTCGGGTTCGGCCTGATGCAATGGCTCGGCGATCTCGGGCTGATCGCCACCCGTCCCGACGGCGTGCCGTTGGCCGCCGGCATCTCCATGTCCATCATCTGGTGGGTGATCATCACCGTGGTGGCCACCTGGGTGCTGCTCCGGACCCGCGTCGGCAACTGGATCTTCGCCTGCGGCGGCGACGCCAACGCCGCGCGCAATGTGGGCGTGCCGGTGGCCCGGGTGAAGATCGGGCTGTTCATGTTCACCGCCGTGGCCGCCACCATCTTCGCCCTGGTCCAGACCCTGTCGGTGGGCTCGGCCGATGTGCTCCGGGGGCAGCTCAAGGAATTCGAGGCGATCATCGCCGCCGTGATTGGCGGCTGTCTGCTCACCGGCGGCTACGGCTCGGCGGTCGGCGCCACCTTCGGCGCGCTCATTTTCGGCACGGTGCAGATGGGCATCTTCTACACCGGGGTGAACACCGACTGGTTCAAGGTGTTTCTCGGGGTGATGATGCTGATCGCCGTGCTGTTCAACAACTATGTGCGGCGCAAG
>JALSRW010000275.1 GCA_026984595.1 Alphaproteobacteria bacterium | reverse complement strand
CCCCATCGGCGGCGGTGCGGTCGGTGGGCCGCTGCGCTCGGCGAGCCAGGACCACCAGGCGGGCCACCAGGAACCCTCGCGATACTCGGCCAGGGCGGGCCACTGATCGGGCGGAATGTAGGGATCGTCCTCGGGCATCCTCCGGATCCGGAAATGGCGGCCGGGATGGCCGGGTTCCGAGACGATGCCGGCGTTGTGCCCGCCCGAGGCCAGCACGAAGGTGACCTCGGTGTCGGTCAGGAGGCGGATCTTGTAGACCGACTGCCAGGGCGCGATGTGGTCCTTCTCGGTGCCGACGACGAAGATCGGCACGCGGATGTCGGTCAGCACCACCGGTCGGCCCTCGACGGCGTAGCGGCCCCGCGACAGGCGGTTCTCGAGGAACAGGTGGCGCAGATACTCGCTGTGCATGCGCGCCGGCATCCGCGTCGCATCCTTGCTCCAGGCCATGAGATCGGTGAGCTCCTCGCGTTCGCCGAGCATGTATTCGCGCACCATCCGCGACCAGATGAGGTCGGTGGAACGCAGGAGCTGGAAGGTGCCGGCCATCTGCCGGGCATCGAGGTAGCCCTGGTCCCACATCATGTCCTCGAGCCAGGCGAGCGCACTCTCGTCGATGAACAGCATGAGCTCGCCGGCCTCGGTGAAATCGGTCTGGGCGGCGAACAGGGTCAGGCTCTCCAGGCGCTCCTCGCCATCGCGCGCCATCTTGGCGGCGGCGATCGCCAGCAGCGTGCCGCCGAGACAGTAGCCGACGGCATGGACCTTCCGTTCGGGAACGATGCGCTCGACCGCCTCGAGTGCGGCCGTCACCCCCAGACGCCGATAATCGTCGAAGGACAGATCGCGGTCCTCGGGGCCGGGATTCTTCCAGGAGATCATGAACACGGTGAAGCCCTGTTCGACCAGATGCCGCACCAGCGAATTGTGGGGCGAGAGATCGAGGATGTAGTATTTCATGATCCAGGCCGGCACGATCAGCACCGGCTCGGGTCGCACCGCATCGGTGGCCGGCGCATACTGGACGAGCTCGATCAGCTCGTTGCGGTAGACCACCTGACCGGGGGTGACCGCCACTTCCTGTCCCGGCCGGAATTTCTCCGTGCCGGCCTGCGGCTTGCCGGTGAGCTGGCGTTCCAGGTCCTCGAGGAAGTAGCCGAAGCCGCGCAGGAAATTCATGCCCCCTTCGGCCAGGGTGCGGCGGATCACCTCGGGATTGGTCCAGGGGAAGTTGCTCGGCGCCAGTCGGTCGAGATCCTGGCGCACCATGAAATTGATCTGCTGGCGGTGGCGGGCGCTGACACCGCGCACATCGCAGGTGGCGGCATCCCAGAAATCCTGCACCGCCAGATGGGTCTGGGCCAGGATATTGAAGGGCGGGCGCTGCCAGTCGGGATGGCGGAAGCGCCGGTCGTGTCCGGCCGGCTGGAAGGGGCCGGGTTCGTTCTGTCCGAGCCATGCCCGCCCGGCCCAGCTCAGGAGCTCCATACCGTCGAACCAGGCCTTCTGCGCCAGTGCCGCCTGGCGGCCGGGGGCGTTGGCCAGATGCATCCACCAGTCGAGCCGGGTCAACGCCGTCCCGGGCGGCGAGAAGCCGCCGGTGAAGCGCGCCTGAAAGGCGTGCAGGAGACGATCGAAGTTTTCCCAGGAAGGAGCGAAAGGCAGGGGTGGAGCCGTCGTCTTCGCCCGTTCTCCGCCCCGCTGCACCGGGCGCACGGCCGCCGGCCGTACCCCGTGATCCTTCCGCCGCTGTGCCGGTGCCCGGTTCCCTCCTGCGCGCCGTTCCGCCTCCGCCATCGCGGCCTCCTCGATCGTTCGAGCCATGCTGCATTGCAACATATGGGGGCGGTGGGGGCGACTGCCAGGCGGACCCGCGGTCGCAGCCCCGGAATGCGAGGCGGTGGGGAAGGGGTCAGAAAGCGGCCGGCGAAGGCGGTGCCGGCCGTCGTTTCGGGCGGCGGCAGAACAATTCGGCACCACGGAACAGCTTCTTCGCCCGGAGGGTCTTGCGGACACCGCGGCGGAACCGGCGGGAATCCGCCCGCATGTTGACGCAGGCGTTCTTGCCGGCGAAGGGAGAGTCGCCGGCGCACAGGCGCAGCCGCCGGCCGTTCGTATAGAACAGCGCCGACACCCGCGCGCGGTCGCGGCCGTTGGTCCGGATCAGCTCGAAAGCGCTTATTTCGCCACGCAGAACGGTGAAATTGGTGGCGAAAAACGGTCCCCAATCCTCGCCGAACCGCGCTTCACCGCCTCGGAGCTCGCAGATCAGGAAATCCTCGAGGGCGGCGGATCGGTAGCCTTCGGCGATCCGCTCCCGTTGCCGCTGTCGAGCGCGGCGCACCGCCAGCGCCCGCTTCTCCTCCCGGGCGCGCCGCCGTGCTTCGCGTTTTCGCTCGAGCTCCGTTTCCTCCCTGCGTGCGGCCAGCCTCCGTTCCGGGGACAGTGCCCGCCATTCCTCCTCCGTCATGTCGAGCGGATAGCGGGGCGCACAGGCCGCCAGAAGGAGAACCAGAAGGATCGTGCTCCGACCGAACATGGCGAGGGCTCCGCGTATTCGCCGGCCACACCGCATGATGGCCGCCGCCGTTCGTCCCGGCAAGCGTGGCGGGCGTCGGGACGGGGCGCCGATCGGCCGGCCGATGGTGACGGCGGTGGCGGGCTCGGCTATAGACCGCGCGGTTCGCGCTCCAGCGGGAGATTGTGGCGATGGCCGATGGCTGGCAGTTCTGGATCGATCGTGGCGGCACGTTCACCGATGTGGTGGCGCGCGCGCCCGACGGCTCGATCCGCATCCACAAGCTGCTGTCGGAGAACCCCGAGCAGTACGCGGATGCCGCTCTGCAGGGCATCCGCGACATTCTCGGGCTCGGCAGGGACCAGCCGATCCCGGCCGAGCGCATCGATGCCGTGAAGATGGGCACGACGGTGGCCACCAACGCCCTCCTCGAGCGCAAGGGCACGCCCACCGTGCTGGCCATTACCCGCGGCCTCCGGGACTGTCTGCGCATCGGCTATCAGGACCGGCCGGACATCTTCGCCCGTCACATCACGTTGCCCGAACAGCTCTATTCCAAGGTGGTGGAGATCGACGAGCGGCTCGGGGCCGACGGCAGCATCGACCGGCCGCTCGACGAGCGGCAGGCGCGCGCCGTTCTGCGGGAGGCCTTCGAAGCGGGCTTTCGGTCGGTGGCGATCGTCTCCATGCACGGCTACCGCTTCCCGCAGCACGAGCGGCGCCTGGCCGAGATCGCCCGCGAGATCGGCTTCACCCAGATCTCGCCGAGCCACGAGGCGAGCCCGCTGATCAAGATCGTCGGTCGTGGCGACACCACCGTGGTCGACGCCTATCTGTCACCGATCCTGCGCGCTTATGTCGACCGGGTGGCGGCCGAGCTCGGCGATGTCCGGCTGATGTTCATGCAGTCCAACGGGGGGCTCGTCGACGCCCATCGCTTCCAGGGCAAGGACGCCATCCTCTCCGGCCCCGCCGGGGGCATCGTCGGCGCCGTCAAGACCGCGCGGATCGCCGGTTTCGACCACATCATCGGTTTCGACATGGGCGGCACCTCGACCGATGTGTCCCATTACGCCGGCCAGTACGAGCGGGCCTTCGAGACCGAGGTCGCCGGGGTGCGGATGCGGGCGCCGATGATGAAGATCCACACCGTGGCGGCGGGCGGCGGCTCGATCATCACCTTCGACGGCTCGCGCTTCCGGGTGGGGCCGGAGAGCGCCGGCGCCAATCCCGGTCCCGCCTGCTACCGCCGTGGCGGCCCGCTCGCCGTCACCGATGCCAATCTGATGGTGGGCAAGCTGCTGCCCGAGTTCTTCCCCAGGGTGTTCGGCCCCCAAGCCGACCAGCCGCTCGATGCCGAGGTGGTGGCGCGCGAGTTCGAAGCGCTGGCGCGGGAGGTGCGGGAAAAGACCGGGGTCGCCCGCAGCCCGCTGGAGATCGCCCAGGGCTGCCTCGCCATCGCCAACGACAACATGGCCAACGCCATCAAGAAGATCACCATCCAGCGGGGCATCGACACCTCCCGCTACACGCTGGTGTGCTTCGGCGGCGCCGGCGCCCAGCACGCCTGTCAGGTGGCCGATCTGCTGTCCATCGGGCGCATCATGATCCACCCCTTCGCCTCGGTGCTGTCGGCCTACGGCATCGGTCTCGCCGATGTGCGTACGATCCGCCAGAAGGCGATCGAGAAGGTCCTCGAGGAGGGGCTGATCGCCGAACTCGAGCGGGCCATCGCCGAGCTCGAGCGTGCGGTGCGGGCCGAGCTCGCGGCTCAGGACATTACCGAAGCCCGGATCCGCACCGAATGTCGGGTCCATGTGCGCTATGCCGGCACCGACACGCCGCTGGAGGTGCCGGCGGGCGGCCTCGCGGAGATGCGGGCGGCCTTCGAGGCCGAGCACCGCAGCCGCTACGGCTTCATCGTCGAAGGCCGCGACCTGGTGGCCGAGGCGGTCACCGTCGAAGGCATCGGTGCCATGGAGGATGTCAGCGAGCCCGAACGGCCGATCCTCCCCCGCGGCCCGGACGAGCCGCTGGAGCCGGTGCGTACCACCCGCATCTTCACCACCCGGGCACCGCACCAGCCGCCCGAGAGCTTCGCCTGCGCGGTCTACCGACGGGCGGACATGCGGCCCGGCGACCACATCCCCGGTCCGGCCATCGTCACCGATCCGACCACCACGGTGGTGGTCGAGCCGGGCTGGGCGCTCGATGTCACCCGCCACGACCATCTGCTGCTCGAGCGCGTCGAGCCGCTGCCCAAGCGGGTGGCGGTGGGTACCGACTGCGACCCCATCCTGCTCGAGATCTTCAACAATCTGTTCATGACCATCGCCGAGCAGATGGGGGTGACGCTCCAAAACACCGCCTATTCGGTCAACGTCAAGGAGCGGCTGGATTTTTCCTGCGCCCTGTTCGATACGGATGGCGGCCTGATCGCCAATGCCCCGCACATGCCCGTGCATCTGGGCTCGATGGGCGAATCGGTGCGCACCATCATCCGCCAGCGTCGGGGAAGGATGCGCCCGGGCGACGTCTATGCCCTCAACAATCCCTACAACGGCGGCACCCATCTGCCCGATGTGACGGTGATCATGCCGGTCTTCTCGGAGGACGGCGAGCTTCTGTTCTTCACCGCCTCGCGCGCCCATCACGCCGATATCGGCGGCATCACCCCGGGCTCGATGCCGCCCGACTCCACCCATATCGACCAGGAAGGTGCGCTGATCGACGATTTCCTGCTGGTCGAGAACGGTGTTTTCCGCGAACAGGCGTTGCTGGAGCTCTTGACCTCGGGACCGTATCCCTGCCGCAATCCGCGTCAGAATGTGGCCGATCTCCAGGCTCAGATCGCCGCCTGCAGCAAGGGCGCGACGGAACTGCTGAAGATGGTGGCCCAGTTCGGTCTGCCCACCGTGCATGCCTACATGCGGCATGTCATGGACAATGCCGAGGAAAGCGTGCGGCGGGTGATCGACCGCCTGGAGGACGGGGAGTTCACCTATCCCCACGATCTCGGGCCGGTGATCCGGGTGGCGGTGAAGGTGAACCGCGAACAGCGAAGCGTGCGCATCGATTTCACCGGCACCAGCGACCAGCAGCCCTGGAACTTCAATGCCCCGGCGGCGGTGACGCGGGCGGCGGTGCTCTATGTCTTCCGCACGCTCGTCGATGCCGACATTCCCCTCAACGACGGTTGTCTGAAGCCCATCGAGCTGGTCATACCGGAAGGCTCGATCCTCGCCTGCGAGTACCCGGCCGCGGTCTGCGCGGGCAATGTCGAGACCTCCCAATGGGCCACCGATACCCTGTTCGGGGCGCTGAAGGCGATGGCCGCCGCTCAGGGAACGATGAACAACTTCACCTTCGGCAACGAAACCCACCAGTATTACGAGACCATCTGCGGCGGCAGCGGGGCGGGTCCGGATTTCGACGGCACCTCGGCGGTCCATACCCATATGACGAATTCCCGCCTGACCGATCCCGAGGTGCTCGAATGGCGCTACCCCGTCCTCCTCGAAGCCCATGCCATCAATCGCGGCTCGGGAGGCCGCGGGCGCCATCGAGGTGGCGACGGCACCATCCGGCGGGTGCGCTTTCTGGAGACCATGCACGCGGCGATCCTGTCCAACCATCGGATCGTGCCGCCCTTCGGTCTCGAGGGGGGCGAGCCCGGCATCTGTGGCGACCAGTGGGTGGAACGTGCCGATGGCAGGGTCGAGCGGCTGAAGGGATGTGACAGGACGGTGCTCGGCCCGGGCGATGTGTTCGTCATCCAGACACCGAGCGGAGGAGGTTACGGCAGACCCGAGGATTGAGTCCGAGCATCGCGCCGCGCGATCCTGCTCAGCTTTCCGCCCGGATGCCGCTGTGCCTTTCCCAGAGCGAGACCGCCACCGGACTGCCGAAGAGAAGTTCGATGATGCGCAGGCGCTCCATGATCGCCGGCTCGTCGAGGTCGGTGGATTCGCCGCGTTCTCTGCGGCGCGCGAGAAAAGCGCCGAAGGCCGTCGTGTAGCGTTCGATGGCGCAGCGCAGGAGATCGTCGAGCTTGCTCGCGATCACCAGCTTCGGGGCCACGATGCGCATCTTGGTGACGGCGCGGGCCGCTGTCTCCTGGGTGTGGAGCCGTACGCTGTCGCTGTCGTCGTCGAAATGCTGCTTGATCTGCTTGAGCACACGTCGGGTGACCTGTTCCGCGAACTCCGCGGTCCGCCGCGTGAGCTGCCGCAGGGCGTGCTTGTCCACATCCAGCCTGGCGCCCACATCGGAGAGGGATTCGAGCGAGGACATCACCCGCACGACCACCGCTGCCGCATCCTGCGGAGGGACATCTTCGTCGGCCAGCTTCGTGGCAACTTCGCCGCCCAGTTCCTCGAGGCAGGCTTCGACGATGCGATCCGCGCAGCGGCGCCTGTCCTTCGCCTGCTGCGGAATGTCGCCGGCCAGCAGCGGCTCCAGGATCGCGAGCGGCGAATGACAGCGGGTACCGAGAAGATCGGCCACCAGGGCCAGGGCTTCCGTCCCGCGTTCCGCCGCGGCCCCGAGTAGGCCGATGGCGGCACGCCGCTCCTCTCCCGAGAAGGAGAGGAGCGGTTCGGGAGGCAAACGCCAGAAGGTATCCACGAGGAGCTCGCCGAGGCCCAGGAGATGTGTGGCCAGCCGCAGGCTGATGGCGAGTTCGCCGAGGTTGGCGCGGCCTCTCGCGAGCGCTTCTTCGAGCACGGTGGCGGCTGCCGGCCAGAGCCGGCGCCCGGCAGCGAGTTCGGCCGCGACGTCGAGAGTGGTCTTCCCCTCCAGGGACGCCGCTACCCCGCGGGTCAGCTCGGGATCGAGGCCCTTCCTGACGGCGTCGTGCAGTCTCCGCAAATGGTCGCGGGGAATGCGGTAGGCGCCCGCGCTCCATGCTTCCCGCGCCACCAGCGCGGGCTCGAGCGGGAGAGTGAGCACCCGCTCCAGGGTGAGGGGGCGCGGCGGCTTGAGGCGGGCGAGACGGGGCCGATGCGGCGCGATCAGGCAGTCGAGGCCCCCGTGCCCGGGTTGCCGGTCGATGATTCCCACCACGCTGCGGAGCTTGTCATCATCGGCGGCAGCCAGGGCCCGCGTGAGCTCCGTGACGAGGGCGTGCCGACCGGTCATGCGGGCAACTCCGCACGGAGCGCTTCCTGCCGTTCGAGGATTTCGACGAGACGCACTTCATCGCGCCAGTCCGTGGTCTCGCGCTGAAGGCGCGAGAATGCGCGCAGGGCGGAGTCGCCGTCACAGGCTTCGCTCTCGGTCTCGGGCGGCGGCAGGAGCCTGGCGATCTGCACCAGCGCGGCTCGCTGGGACGGTCTGTCGGTTGCTGGTGCCGCTCGCCAGAGCGCGCAACGTTCGGGCCAGCCGTCCAGCAGCCAATCGCAGGTCTCCAGAGCTTCGAGGAGTGCCGGCCGGTCCTCCAGCCAGCGAGTCAGCAACGCGGGAACCTCCGCGAGCTCCGCGTGGACGCGCGCCAGCTCCCGGGCGGCGATTTCTTCCGCACCACGCGCCGCGCGCGCGACCTCCGCCGCGATGTCCGCGATACGATCGTCCCCGTCCCGTCGCCACTGGTCGAGGGTATCGGCGAGACCCGCGAGTTCTCCGAGCAGGGTACCATGGTCGCTGCCGATCCCGGCCGAGGGAAGGCCGACGGCGACGGTGTAGTCGGCGATCGTGCGCAGCGCCTCGCAGACTTCCTTGGAGGAGGTGCGATACCGCCCGGCGATCTGCTCCAGACATGCGCCGATGTCGTCGGTCGGGGGTCGGGCAGCGGGGTCGTCGGCGACCGCCGCCAGGAGACGCTTCAGGAAATGTTTGCGAAGGCCGACGATGCGTCGTCGGTCGCGTTGTTCCGCGACTTCGGCGGCTCGCCTCGCCCCGTGGCCCGCGGCCCCCGTGAGTGCCACACGACGGGCGCAGAGGCGCACGACGCGTGGGTTCAAACGCGCGAGCTTGAGCAGTTCCGCGTGGAGAATCCGATCATGCAGGCTGATCGCCGAGAATCGATGGGTGGCGCCGAGCGGGACCAGATAGACTCCCTTGCCACCGGCCGGATTGCGCAACAGCAGTTCGAAAGAGCCTTTGCGGCCGACGCGCAGGCGCGCACCCGTCAACTGCGGGGTCGTGAACGGCACCACTACGCCGCGGCGAACATCGGGGCGATACGCGGTGCTGGACGGCGTTCTCGGGGACATCGCCTCCATTCCATGGGGGTGCTCCGCCCGTTCGGCACAGGCCTCCGCTTTCTGATACCCGCCGCATATGAATTATTCGTTAATGCTGTCGGTCCGCTGCGGGGGCGCAACGACACCGAGGGCCTCGAGCACGAAGGCGTAGATCTCGGCCAGCTCCCGCAGGTGCTCGTACCGCCCGGAGCGGCCGAAATGCCCGGCTCCCATGTCGATCCGGAACAGCAGCGGATTGTCGTCCGTCTTGGTGGCCCGCAGGCGCGCCACGTATTTCGTCGGTTCCCAATAGGTCACGCGCGGATCGGATAGCCCGGCGGTCACCAGCATCGGCGGGTAGGGCTGCGGCCGGATGTTGTCGTAGGGGCTGTAGGAGAGCAGCCGCTTCAGAGCTTCCGGGTCGTGTACCGGATCGCCCCATTCCGGCCATTCGATGGGCGTGAGCGGCAGGGTTTCGTCGAGCATGGTGTTGACCACATCGACGAACGGCACCTCCAGAACGGCGCAACCCCACAGTTGCGGACGTTCGTTGAGCACCACCCCGATCAGCATGCCGCCGGCGCTGCCGCCATGGATGGCGATCCGCCCGGGTGCCGTGTATCCGGAGCCGATCAGCTCCTCGGCGCAGGCGAGAAAGTCGCGGAAGGTGTTGGGCTTCTTCTCGCGCCGCCCTTCCTCGTACCAGCCGTATCCCAGCTCGTCGCCACCGCGGACATGGGCGAGGGCGAAGACCACGCCGCGTTCCGTCAGGCTCAGCCGCGTACTGCTGAAGGCCGGCTGTAGCCCGTGGCCGTAGGCGCCGTAGCCGTAGAGGCAGAGCGGCGCGCTCCCGTCCAGTGGCAGGTCGCGCCGCCGCAGGATGCTGATCGGCACCCGGGCGCCGTCACGGGACACCGCCCAGCGGCGTTCGGCCACATAGAGTGAAGGGTCGTAGCCGCTCGGGATCTGCTGCACCTTGCGGGTTTCGAGGCGCCGTTCCCCCGGATGGTAATCGAGCACCGACCAGGGCGTGACCAGCGAGGAGTAGCGCAGACGAACGAAATCCGTGGCGAACTCCCGGTTCTCGCCGAGACCGACGGTGTAGACCTCTTCGGGGAAGGCGACGCGGTGCTCCTCGCCCTCGTAGTCGCGAAGGGTGATCGCATCCAGCCCGTCACACCGCTCGGTGATCACCATCATCTCGGCGAAGCAGTCGAGCGCCAGCAGGTAGCGCCGATCGCTGCCGGCGATCACCTCTTCCCAATGCGACTCGCCCGGCGTCTCGGCCGGCGCCCGCACCAGACGGAAGTTGCGGTGGCGGTCGTTGGTCAGGATCCACAGCCGGCCATGGGCGTGATCGACGCGGTAGTCGTGGCCTTCGCGCCGCGGCGCCACCAGCCGCACGGTCCAGGGTGCCCGCGGCGTCACCAGCCGGGATTCGCGGGTCACGTGGGTGCCGGAGGCGATCAGCAGGAAGGCATGATCGCGAGTCTTGCCGAGGGAGACGAAGAAGGCGGGATCGGCCTCCTCGTAGATCGCCGGATCGCCGCCGGTCGGCGTGCCGAGCCGGTGCCGGCGGACCCGGAACGGGCGCAGCCGGGGATCGAGCTCGACATAGAACAGGTGGTCCCCGTCCGCGCTCCAGGCGAGGTCGCCCGAACAATTCTCCAGCCGGTCGGCGAGAAGCTCGCCGCTGCGGAGATCCTTGATGCGGAGGATGTGGCGTTCCGATCCGTCCTCGTCGGTGGCGAACGCGAGGCGGTTGCCGTCGGGCGAGACGGCGAGGGCGCGCAGGCGGAAATAGCTCTTGCCCTCGGCCAGGGCGTTCTCGTCGAGGATGCGGACGAAGGGACCGCCCGCCACCGGTCGCCGGTACCAGCTCCGATACTGGGCGCCGGAGGTGAAGCGCCATTGGTATTCGAAGGCTCCTTCGCGGGCGGGCACGGAACGGTCGTCTTCCTCGATGCGGCCCTCGAGCTCCGCATAGAGGGTCTCGATCATCGGCCGGCGGGATCCCGTCAACGCCCGGAAGTAGGCGTTCTCCGCCTCGAGATAGGCGAGGATCTCCGGATCCCGGACCTCGGGGTAGGCGGGATCGCGCAGCCAGGCATAGGGATCTTCCCAGACGATGCCGAAGCGCTCGCGACGCAGCGGTACGGGCTCGGCCCGCGGCGGAAGGGTGGCGTTCATCGGGCCGGGCACTCCTCGGCAGGGCGGGTGGTTCCTGTTTCCTTCGGTGCCCCAGCGCGATGCCGCTGGCAAGCCCGAGGCGCGGTTTCCGGCATGGCGCCGCGAGGGCGCGCGATATCCGGTTCAGTCCGTCCCGGAGCGGTGGTAGAGTACGACGTCCAAGCGAGGGAGCGTGCATGAGGCGAGAGGCGGGTCCGTCCACCGGCAGCTCGATCGACGGGGCCGATGCACGTTGGCGTCTGCTGGTGGAAAACGTTCCCGAGGCGATCCTCGTACATCAGGACGGTCGCATCCTCTTCGGCAATGCGGAGGCGGTCCGGCTGTTCGGCGCCGAATCTCTGCAGCGGCTGGTGGGGTACCCGGTCTTCGAGCTCGTGGACGCCCGCGACGTCGAGCGGGCCCGGCATCGGACCGGTGCGGTATTGCGCGAGGGCGGAAAGCTGGAAAGGGTGGTTCTCCGCTATCGTCGCCTCGACGGCACCGGGTTTCTGGGCGAGAGCCATCCCGCCCGCACATGGGAGAACGGCCGTCCCGCCGTGTTGGCGGTGATCCGGGACGTCACCGCCGCTCTCGAGGCGGAGCGGACATTGGAGGAGACCCGGCGCCGCTTTCGCGAGTTCGCGGAGCTGGCTTCCGACTGGTTCTGGGAAACCGACGAGCGCATGCGCTACACTTGGCTGTCCGACAATGTCGAACTGCTCACCGGGACACCGCCGCAGTGGTTCTACGGCAAGACCCGCCTCGAGATCGCCGGTCCGGACATGGATCGGGCGCAGCTCGCCGAACATCGGCGTCGGCTGGAGGCGCGGCAGCCTTTCCGCGATTTCGATATCCAGTGCCGCATGCCGAAGGGCGACCGCTGGGTACGCAGCAACGGCCGCCCGATGTTCGATTCCGAAGGGCGGTTCCTCGGATATCGTGGCACGGGGCGGGACATCACGGCCATCAAGGAGGCCGAGCTGGCGCGTCTGGAGACCGAACAGCGCTACCGCCAACTCGTCGAGATGTCGCCCGATGCGATCGTTGTCCATCGGGAGGGGCACATCATCTTCGCCAACCGGCAGATGGCCGAACTGGTGGGTGCCGCGGGGCCGGAGGATCTGATCGGCAGCCGGGTGCTCGACTTCGTCGAGGAGGCCGACCATCCGCGCGTGCGCCAGCAATCGACGGGACTGATGGCCAGCGGCGGCGCCGGCCTGCCGGTCGAGATCCGCGTAAGGGGCCTCGCCGGCCAGCTCCTGCATGTCGAGACCCGTGCCGCCCTGATCGTCGATCGCGGCCGACCGGCGACCCTGGTGGTGGCCCGCGACAGCAGCCCGCGAAAGCTCGCC
The DNA here is from genome assembly GCA_026984595.1 of Alphaproteobacteria bacterium. GTDB lineage: Bacteria > Pseudomonadota > Alphaproteobacteria > Geminicoccales > Geminicoccaceae > JALSRW01. Next base: position 862 of record JALSRW010000275.1, on the reverse strand, counting down.
GAGGAACGTCTGCGCTATCTGGCGATGCGCGATTCCCTGACCGGACTCGCCAATCGCACGCTCTTTTACGACCGGCTGGAGCAGGCGGTGGCCTTCGCCCGGCGGCACGGCTCGCTGGTGGCGCTGTTGCTGGTCGATCTCGACGGATTCAAGGGGGTCAACGACATGCTCGGCCATGCCGCCGGTGACCGGCTCTTGGTAGTGGTCGGCGACCGGTTGCGCGCGGCGACCCGGGAATGCGACACGGTGAGCCGTCTCGGCGGCGACGAGTTCGCGGTCGTCCTGACCGGGCTGCAATCGGCCCATGGCGCCTACATCACCGCCGGTCGCATTCTCGACAGCCTGGCGGAGCCGGTGACCATCGACGGCCATCCCTGCCGCATCGCCGGCTCGATCGGGGCGGCGCTGGCCCCCGAGCATGCCGAGGATCCGGACGCCCTGCTGCGGGCCGCGGACACCGCGCTCTACAGCGCCAAGGACAGCCGGCGCGGCGGGGTGTGCCTGTTCGATCCGTCGATGCGGGCGCGCGCCGAAAGGCGGCGCGAGATCGAGGCCGCATTGCGCTCCCATCTCGCCAACCGGGCGCTCGAGGTCTGGTACCAGCCGGTGGTCGAGCTCGAAAGCGGCGCGGTGATGGGGTTCGAGGCGCTGGTGCGCTGGCCCTGCGAGAACGGCGGCGAGCGGATCCCCCCCGATCTCTTCGTCGGAGTCGCCGAGGAATGCGGGCTGATCGAGGCGCTCGGCGAGCTGGTGCTGCGGCGCGCCTGCAGGGAGACCCGGGAGCTGATGGCCCGGCTCGGGCGCGAGCTGCGGATCGCGGTCAACATCTCGCCACGGGAGCTGGCCGGCGCCGACAGTGCCG
>JALSRW010000274.1 GCA_026984595.1 Alphaproteobacteria bacterium | reverse complement strand
GGACCTGGCCGGCCAGCAGCGCCGGATTCACGATCTCGCCGAAATCGTCGACCACGGTATACCGTTCGATCCGCGGCACACCGGTGGCGATGTCGATCGACAGCTCGCAGACATGGCAGCCATTGGGGAAGGTCGGCGCCTCCGGCGCGAAGCTGCCGCTTTCCTCGAGGCCGCCGGCGGCGGCCGCCACCTCGGTCAGCGTCAGGCGCCGATCGGTGCCGATGATGCGGAAACTGCCCTCGGCGAAGGCGATGTCCTGGCTCGCCGCCTCCAGCATCTCGGCGGCCAGCTCGCGTGCCCGCTCGACGATTTTCTCGCCGGCCCGCAGCACCGCCGCACCGCCGATCGGCAGCGAGCGTGAGCCGCCGGTGCCGCGGCCGGTGGCCACCAGCTCGGTGTCTCCCTGGATCACCTGGATATCGGCGAAGGGCAGACCGAGCCGGTCGGCGACGATCTGCGCATAGGCGGTCTCGTGTCCCTGACCGTTGTTCTGGGTGCCGATATAGACGCGGACCCGGCCGTCGGCGGCCAGCTCCAGCCGGGCCTCCTCCTCGGAACCGCCGGCGCAGCGTTCGATATAGTAGGCGATGCCCAGACCCAGCAGGCGGCCCTGCCGTCGCGCGATCTCGCGGCGCGTCGGATGGCCGGCGGCATCGGCGCGGGCGAGAGCGGCTTCCAGGAGGCGATGGAAATCACCGGAATCGTAGGTGTAGCCGAGTGGCGTGCGGTAGGGCATGGCCGCGGCGGGGATGAAGTTGCGGCGGCGGAAGGCGATCGGATCGAGGCCCAGTTCGCGAGCCGCGTAGTCGACCGCCCGCTCCACCGCATAGGCCGCCTCGGGACGTCCGGCGCCGCGATAGGCATCGACCGGAGCGGTGTTGGTGAAGACGCAGCGCACCCGGTAATGGGCGGCCTCGAAGCCGTACACGCCACTGTACATGTAGCCGCCGCATTCGGTCGGGATGAACGGACCTACTTGGGAAAGATAGGCGCCCAGATTGGCGATCGCCGAGGCGCGAATGGCGGTCATCCGGCCGTTGCCGTCGACGGCGATGGAGACGGTCGTCAGGTGATCGCGGCCATGGGTGTCGGCGATGAAGGATTCGGTGCGCTCGGCCATCCAGCGGACCGGACGCCCGAGCATGCGGGCGGCGTGCAGGCAGACCGGATATTCGGGGAAGACGAAGATCTTCATGCCGAAGGCGCCGCCCACATCGCGGGTGACCACCCGCAGCTTTTCCTTCGGAATGCGCAGCACCCTCTCGGCGAGGATGCGCTGCATGCTGTGCACGCCCTGGCTGCCGACGGTCAGGGTCAGCCGGTCGGCCCCGGCATCGTATTCGGCGAGACAGGCCCGGGTTTCCATCGGATTGACGATGATCCGGTTGTTGACGAAGGTCAGCTCGACCACCCGCTGGGCGGCGGCGAACAGGCGATCGACCGCGGCGGGATCGCCGGTTTCCCAATCCAGAGCGAGATTGCCGGGGGCCTCCGGCCAGATCCGGGGAGCATCGGCTTCGAGGGCACGGCCGGTTTCGACGACGGCCGGCAGGGGCTCGTAGTCGATGGCCACCGCCTCGGCCGCATCGCGGGCGGCATGGGCGGTCTCGGCGATGATCGCCACCACCGGATCGCCGACGAAACGCACCCGGTCACGGGCCAGCACCGGGCGTTCGGGCGCCGCCATCGGCGAGCCGTCGCGGTTTTTGTAGAGGGTCACGCAGGGCAACGGGCCGATCCCGGCGGCATCGAGATCGGCACAGGTGAGCACGGCGAGGACGCCCGGCATGTTGCGGGCCTCGCTGCAGTCGATGGTGGTGATGCGGGCATGGGCGTGCGGCGAGCGCAGGAAGACCGCATGGGCGCAGCCGGGCGGCTGCAGATCGCCCGTGAAAACGCCCCGCCCGGTGACCAGGCGGGCATCCTCCTTGCGTGTGACGGCTTGTCCCAGACCGAACTGGCCCACGGCGTTCCACCTCCTGCAAATGTCTCCCCGCAGCGGCTCCGGGAGCGGGGCGAGCAAGGAATAGCAGCACCGTGGGATGCGGTCACCACCGTGGGGGAAAGGGCTTGGACGAGACGGTGGCTCCCACTAGCATGTCCTTCGGTCGTCCCTCGGATGAATGGCTGGTGACATGCACCGCATCGCTTTCCTGCTGCTTTTGTCGAGCCTTCTCGCAGCCGCCCCGATGGTGCCGGTTCGAGCCCAGGGCGGTTTCGGCGACTGGATCGGCAAGGGTGCGGCGCTGCTCGGTGAGCGAGACGAAGGAACGGAGGGGCAGGGCACGGGGCGTAGCGAGGCCGAGGCCGGATTGCGCGAAGCGCTGGTCGTCGGGATCCGGAGGGTGGTCGCGGGCCTCGGGCGCCCCGGCGGGTTTCTCGACAGCCGCCGTTTCCATATTCCCTTGCCGAGCCCGTTCGCCGAAGCGGGCAGGATGCTGCGTCTGGTGGGGCTGTCGGCGGTCGCCGAGGATCTCGAGCGGCGCATGAACCGTGCCGCGGAGCAGGCGGTGACCGTCGCCGAGGACCTCTTCGTCGAGGCGATCCGCAACCTCACCTTCGCGGATGCGCTCGGTATCCTGCGCGGGCCGGCGGACGCCGCCACCCGCTATCTCGAGCGGAGCACCGGGGAAGCGTTGGAAGCGCGCATGCGACCCATCGTCGAGCAGCAGCTCGCCGACACCGGGGCGCTCGCCCTCTATCGGCGTCTGCTGGGTGAGGCGGCGGATCTCCCGTTTCTCGGCGAGCCGGAAACGAGCCTCACCGATCATGTGGTGCGGCGCGCCCGCGGGGCTCTCTTCACGCGCCTCGCGGAAGAGGAAGCGCGTATCCGCGACAATCCGGCAGCGCGTAGCACCGAGCTCCTGCGCCGCGTGTTCGGCGGCTGAGACCCGGGCGGCAGCGGGCGACCGACGCCGGAGCGGGGTGCCGGCCGCGCATCCCACCGGCTCGACGAAACCGGACTGGTCGCCTCCGTTCGCGGCTTCTATGCTGCATTCGGCGGCGTTTTCCCGTCGCTCCGCCATCTTCTCGCAGGCCGTCGTTCGGGCAAGGATGCGAGCTTCATGATCCCGCTCAAGGACTACAATCCGACCACCCGCCGGCCGGTCGTCACCGTCACCCTCATCGCCCTCTGCGTCGTCACCTTTCTCTGGCAGATCGGCCAGGGGGCGCGGGGCTTCGAGCGCACGGTCTACGGGCTGGGGATGATCCCGGCGGTACTCACCGGCAGGGCCGAGCTCGTTCCCGAGCTGGTGATGGTCGCGCCCTGGATGACCCTGTTCACTTCCATGTTCCTGCATGGCGGCTGGATGCATCTGATCGGCAACATGCTGTATCTCTGGATCTTCGGCAACAATGTCGAGGACCGCCTCGGGCATGGCGGCTTTCTGGCGTTCTATCTGGCATCGGGCCTCGCCGCGGCGGCTCTGCAGATCCTCCCCGACCCGGCCGCCGAGACCCCGATGGTCGGGGCCAGTGGCGCCATTTCCGGAGTGCTGGGCGCCTATCTCGTGTTCTTCCCGCGCGCCCGCGTGCTGGTGCTGATTCCGGTCGGTTTCCTGTTCGTCTACACCCTGCCGGCGGGCTGGCTGCTCGGTTTCTGGTTCCTGTTCCAGATCCTGAGCGCGCTCGGCACACCCGCCAGTGCGGGCGGCGTCGCCTGGTGGGCGCATATCGGCGGCTTCGCCTTCGGCGCGCTGGTCGCCTTCTTTCTGAAGCGGAGCCCGCGACGGCCGCGAGTGTCACACCGTCGGGGGCCGTGGGGGTAGATGGGAAGCACCGCCCGGGAGGAACGGGAAGCAGGAACCGTCGGGAGGAGCCACAGAAGATGGAGCCGGTGGGGGGCAGGGCGATGATCGAACGTTTCCGCGATCACGCGGCGAACGAGCGCACCTATCTGGCCTGGGTTCGGACGGCGGTGACGGTGATGGGCTTCGGTCTGGTGCTCGAGCGGCTCGACTGGGGAAGCCGATCGGCGCGGGCCGGGCCGGCGCTGTCCTATGCGGCCGGCGGTCTGGTGGTAGCCGGTACGCTTCTCGTCCTGGCGGCCAGTATCCGCTTTCTCCTCACCCGGCGGCGCATCTCCCGGGGTGCGCCGGAAGGCCCGCCCGGCCTGCTGCTCGACCTGCTGCTGGCCGGAGTTCTGGTGCTGCTGCTGAGTGCGGTCGCCTTCTACGGCCTGCAGTTCGCCGGCTGGCCGGGAGATCCCCCGGCGCCGTGAAGGCGCCCGTTCCCACCAAGTTGCGACCGCTTTCGGGAAATTTTTATCTAAATGACCCGGCAATTGATCTCGTCTTGTAGGTTAAAGTAACTCTTCTTTAACCATTTACCATATTGCGCCATCGTTAAAGTAACGTTAACCTTTGTCTTGTACAGCACTCAGAGGGACACCGGTCGTCGCCCTCGGCGGGTCACAAGCGGCGGCGCACGAAACAAAGGAGAGCGGTCATGGCGGTATCACGGCGGGATCTTCGGGCGCTTCTGGGCCAGGTGGAGCAGGGCTTCGCGCGCCCCGCAGCAGCGGAATCGGCGGCGATCCTCCCGTTCAAGCGCGAGCAGGGCCGGCCGGACATCGCGTTCGACAATCTGACGGCCAGCCTCGAGCAGGAGACCGGCATCCTTTGGGCCGAGATGCATCACCACGAGCGCGCCTGCTTCACCCGCCCGCTGATGCGCGACGGTCGCGAATTCCAGCTCTATCTCAAGCGTCTCTACCAGGGCGCCAGCGCCGAAGAGATGCCCTTCCGCTATCTGGCCTGGGTGTCGCGGGCCAAGGGAGCCTGGAGCCTCGGCGGCGATCTCAGCGTGTTCACCGCTCTGATCCGCGACCAGGACCGCGAGGCTCTGCGGGCCTATGCGCACCTTTCCATCGACGTTCTCTACGACAATTACTGCAATCTCGAGCTGCCCATCCTGACCGCCGCGGTGATCGAAGGGGATGCCGTGGGTGGCGGCTTCGAGGCGATGCTGACCAACGATCTGGTGATCGCCGAACGCGATGCCAAGTTCGGCCTGCCGGAGATCCTGTTCAACCTGTTTCCGGGCATGGGTGCCTACAGCTTCCTCCGTCGCCGCATCGGCGAGGTGGAAGCGCGCCGGCTGATCGAGGACGGCCGCACGCGCAGTGCCGACGAGCTGCACGCGCTCGGCCTGATCGACATCGTCTGCGAAAAGGGCGAGGCTCGCGACCGCCTGCGCGAGCATGTCCAGAGCAATCCCCGCCGCTTCCGCACCGAGCTCGCCCTGCGCCGGATGCGCAGCCGCGTGGAGCCGGTGACCAAGTCCGAACTCGTCGATGTCGTCGAGCTCTGGGTCGATCTGGCACTGGCCCTCGAGGAGCAGGATCTGCGGCGGATGGATTGCCTGGCCCGCCATCAGCAGCGGCGCAAGGCGGCGGCCTGAGCCGGACCGTCGGACGGTCCCGGCAGTGCAGCGAGGCTAACTGCCGGGGGCCCGCATCCCGGCATTGCGCGGGCCCGCCTTGTACCGCTGCAGGGCCTCGCGCACCCGTTCCAGTTCCTGCCTGGCCCGGGTGACCTCCTGCATCCCCCGCATCACCAGCGCATGATCGTCCAGCTTACGCCAGGAGAGGCAGTGATTGAACAGGGCCTGGGCGCCGATATGCGCGGCACTGCTGCGCAGCGCGTGGGCGACATCGCGGAAGGCGCGACTGTCGCCGGCCCGGGCCGCCGTCGCCAGATCCTCGAGCAGGCTCTCGGCATCGGCGAGGAATTCGTCGATGAGGCCGGCGAGGAAGCCGTCTCCCTGATCGAGCTCGCCCAGTGCGGCGAGCTTGCGTTCGTCCAGCACCGCCACATGCCGTGCCCGCCGGGTCGCGGGATGGGGCACGATCACCGCCCCTTCCGCGGCCTGCGGAGGGGCGATCGGCCTCGAGGGAGCGGCGGTCTTCGGGGGAGTGCCCGCAGCCACTCCGCCGCCCCGGGCGGCGATGAGCTGATCGATGGTCTCGATCAGGGCGGCGGCGTCGAGCGGCTTGGTCAGATAGTCGGTGAACCCCAGTTCCAGGCAGCGCTGGCGGGTCTCGTTGGTGGCGTCGGCACTGAGGGCCACGAGCGGCGGGAGATCCGCCGGCGCATGCGTGAAGCGCAGCAGCTTGACGGTTTCGGGTCCGCTCATTTCCGGCATGTTGATGTCCAGCAGGACGAGGTCGAAGCGCTCGCGCTCCAGCAGTTCGAGCACCGCATGGCCGTTGTCGACCAGCACCACCTCGTGGCCGGCGTGCTCCAGCACGCGCTCGATCACGATCTGATTGGTGCGGTTGTCCTCGGCCACCAGCAGCCGGGCCCGTCTGCGGGCACGGGGGACGGCCCGTTCCGGGGCCTGGGGCGCGTCCGAGATGCCGGCCGGCGTGAAGGCGGCACGCAGCACCCGGCGCAGGGTGTGGTCGTCGACTTCCGCCGGCAGTGTGGCCAGGCAGCAGGCATGCCCCTCGAGGGGCGGAAGGCCGAGGGAGACGATGTCGACCGGCTCGGCCCGGCACAGCGGCAGGAGGGCGCCGGCGAGACGGGGGAGATCGATCGGCGGCTGCGCTCCGGTCACCAGCACCACCCGTCGGCAGGCGACGCGGCCGGCGCTGGCAACCGCCTCCTCGATGGAGCTGACGGCGCGGGTGCGGACGCCGAAGGCCGATACCCGCCGGGCGAGGGCCACCGCCTGCAGCGGATGGCCGAGGCAGACCGCGTAGGTCTGGGGCGGCAGCTCCGGCTCCTCTTCGGGCAGCGGCGTGAAGGGAAGCTCGCACCAGAAGGTGGAGCCGCGCCCGGGCTGGCTTTCCATGCCGATCCTGCCGCCCATCAGCTCGACCAGTTCGCGGGCGATGCTGAGGCCGAGACCGGTCCCCCCGAAGCGCCCGGAAGTACCGTCATCGGCCTGCTCGAAACGTTCGAAGATGCGCTTTTGGGCCTCGCTGGACACACCGATGCCGGTGTCCTGTACCTCGAAACGGAGCCACAGCCCGGGACCTTCCGCAGCCAGCGGGCGTACGGCCACCACCACACCGCCGCGCTCGGTGAACCGGATCGCATTGGCCACCAGATTCACCAGCACCTGATGCAGCGGTTGCTCGCCGCCGCGCAGACGGAACGGCGTCTCGGGGGCGATGCGCAGGCGCAGATACAGTCCCTTCTCGGCGGCAGCGGGTAGCAGCATGGCCCGCAGGGTGGCGAGCCGGCGGTCGAGGTCGAAGGTCACCGGCGCCACCTCGAGGCCGCGCGATTCGAGGCGCGAGAGGTCGAGCACCGCGTTGACCAGACCGAGCAGGCTGTGGGCGGCGGTGCGGATGGTCGCCGCCATCTCCTCCTGCTCGTGGTCGAGGCGGGTAGTGCGCAGCAGCTCGCTCATGCCGATGATGGCGTTGAGCGGGGTGCGGAACTCGTGGCTCATCGTGGCCAGGAAGCGGCCCTTGGCCTCGTTGGCCTCGTGGGCGCGGGCGAGGGCCTGGGCGAGGCGCTGCTGGAGCACCGAGACATAGGCCGGCAGCACCACGAGGGCGAGGATCAGCGAGGCGTCGAGAACCGAGTAGGTGCGCCAGTCGCGGCTGAGCACCACGACACCTCCGAACATCACCAGCGACAGCCCGGCGGCGGTGAACAGATAGGCGCGGCCGTAGCGGAAGCCGTGGCCGAAGATCAGCCACAGGAGCAGCGGGTAGAAGGGAGTGGTGAGATGGCCGCCGATGAGCATGGCGGCGTTGACCCCGGTGGTATCGACGAAGATCCCCGCCACCCGTCGCACCGGCGAGGGCTGCGGGCGGCGCAGGAGATCGACGAACAGCAGCAGTGCCGAAAGCATGCCACCCGCGAAGAGCACCGAGCTCCACAGGAACACTTCGCGACGCTCGCTTTCCGGGAACGGTGCCAGCAGCATGTAGGCGTACATGCCGGCGATCACCCCGAAGCGGATCAGCGCCTGCTCGTGTTCGCTGTCCTGGCGCTGCGCAAAGCGGCTGCGCAGCCGACCGGCCCATGCCTCCCAACGACCCGGCGAGGAACGCGGGCCGGTTCCCTCTTGCCGTGGGCCGGGCGGATCGGGGTGGCCGACGTCGGTCATGCCGTCAGCCGCAGCTAGCCAGGCGCAGCGGCGCGCGCACCGCCTGCGCCTCGAACTGGGTGGCACTGAGCGGCGGGCTGATGAGGTCGCCCTGGGCCTCGTCGCAGCCGAGCTCGACCAGACGTTGGAGCTGCCCGGCGGTCTCCACCCCCTCGGCGATGACCCTGAGACCGAGACTGTGGCCGAGGCCGATGATGGCGCGGATGATGACCTCGTCGCTGCGTTCGTCTTCGAGGTTGCGGATGAAGGACTGGTCGATCTTGAGGCGGTGTACCGGCAACCGCCGCAGATAGGAAAGGGAGGAATATCCGGTGCCGAAATCGTCGATCGACAGCCGCACGCCGAGGCGCTGCAGGTAGCGCAGGCAGGCCTGGGCCGCCTGATCGTTGCCGAGCACCGCGTTCTCGGTGAGCTCGACATCGAGCCGCTCCGGCTCGAGTCCCGTCTGCTGCAATACCCGCTCGATGAGCAGTTCGACGCCCCGCTCGCGGAACTGGACCGGCGAGAAATTGACCGAGAGCTGGGTGCCCTCGAAGCCGAGATCGAGCCAGGCCCGGTGCTGGGCGCAGGCGGTCCGGAGCACCCAGGCGGTGAGCGGCGCCATGAGGCCGATCTCTTCGGCGAGGCCGATGAATTCGCCCGGCCGGACGATGCCACGGCGCGGGTGATTCCAGCGGATCAGGGCCTCCATGCCGACGATGGTGCCCGTGCGCAGGTCGAGCTGGGGCTGGTAGTAGACCATGAACTGCTCGGCGGCGAGAGCCTGGCGCAGTTCGCGCTCGAGGGCCACGGCGCGGCGGGCGGCGGCGTTCATCTCGGCGGAGAAGAAGCGGTAGGTGTCGCGCCCCGCCTTCTTGGCGCGATACATGGCCAACTCGGCGTTCTTCAGCAGCCCTTCGGGGGTCTTGGCATCGCTCGGGAACAGGGTGATGCCGATGCTGGCGCTGAGATGCAGTTCCTTGCCCGCATTGTGGAAAGGCTCGGCGAACGCCTCGCCGAGCCGGTGGCAGAGTTCGGCCGCATCGTCGGTGCGCCGGACGCCGCTCTGGAGGATTACGAATTCATCGCTGCGCCAGCGCCCGATATGATCGGTCTCCCGCAGGCGCTGGCTCAGCCGCTCGGCGATCTTGGCCAGCAGCTCGTCGCCGAAGCGCTCGCCGAAGGCATCGTTGATGCCCTTGAAGCGGTCGAGATCGAGCAGCAGCACCGCCAACATGAGACCATGGCGCCGTGCTCGGGTGAGCTCTTCGGCGAGACGCTCGCGCAGAAGGTCGGCCCCCGGCAGCCCGGTCAGCGGGTCGTGCACCTGACCGCCGCCCTGGCCCGCCTGTTCGAGCGCGGTGACATCGAGCGACAGCGACACCACCCGCGGTGCAGCCATCGTCTCGCTGACGAGCGGCGCCTTGACGCTGAGCAGGCTGCGTGGCCCCTCGGGTCCCTCGAGGGTCTCGGGATGGGGTACGTTCAGCGGACGCTGCGCCTGCAGCACCTTGTCGTTGAGGACGCTGTGGCGGGTGGCGTAATCCTCGCTGTGGACATCCGCCATCAGGGAGCCGCGCAGATCCTCGGGATTGCGGTCGAACAGCCGGGCGTATGCGGCATTGACGTAGATCAGCCGGCCCTGGCGGTCGGTGACGCTGATGCCCGCCGGCAGCGCATCGAGGATCTCGGCGATGCCCGGATCGGGGCCGACGAACGGCGCCTGGTGCTCGCGCAACGCCTGTTCCAGCCGTTCCGCGCGCGCCGCCAGGAGCTTCTGCTGCCGCCGAAGCGTCAGCAGATTGCGGGCCCGGGCACGGAACTCGACATGGTCGACCGGACTCAACAGGAAGTCGGTGGCACCGGCCTCCAGCGCCCGATAGCAGAAGTCCCGGTCCTCGTAGACGGTGACGACGATAATCGGAACATCCTCGAAACGAGGCTCGGAGCGTACCAAGGTAATGAAGGTGGCACCGTCCATCTCGGGCATGTTGTAATCGGTGATGATAAGATCCGGCGGCGGCCCGGCCTCCATCGCTTCGAGGGCGTCGCGGGCATTGCCGAAGGCGCGAACCTGGAGACCTTCCTCGACGGACTGGGCGAGTCGCGTAAGAATGTTCCGGTTGGTCACACGGTCATCGATGACCACTATATGCGACATGGCTTCCCGCACCGCGCTCCGGGGTCTCCCGCACAGGACTGATTCGGTGCCGAGGAACTGCGAGGCTCTACGGCATGTTTAGGATAGGCGCAAAGCAGAGGCAAGTGCAAGGTGAACAACACCCCTCGTATGCAACGCAGGAGAGATAGGATCCCGCCGTTCCGTTCGTGTCGATCTGGCTGTTCGGTCGATTGGCCACTATATCGGACGGGCCGGGAGCGACGCAAGAGCGGCCTCTCGTATGCGGATGCAGCCGCGCCGATGCCGATGACATGGATGCCGCGCCGATGACCACCCTGTTCGCGGCCTTGGCCAGCCCGATCCTGCCCTGGGCGCTGTCGGCACTGATCGCCCTCGTCGCCTTGCTCGTCTGGCAGCGTTTCCGGGCGGGTCTGCGACCGGTGCTGCAGGCCCTCGACCGGGCCATCGCCACCATCGAGGAAACCGAGGGGCCGGCGGCCTTTCGGCAACGCTTCACCTCGATTTTCAAGGCCCTCGCCGAGAACCCGGTGCTGGGCGAAGCCTGGCGCGCCTATGCCGGCACCTTGCGGCCGGCACCCGGCAGCGAGGATGCGATCGGCTATGTGCGGCGGCCGCACGAGCATTTCAACGATGGACTGTTGGCGCTGAGTGGGCTCAATCTTCGCTTTTACAACGCCTTTCCCAATCTTCTGGTCGGTCTCGGCCTGTTCTTCACCTTCATCGGCCTGGTGGGTGCCCTCTACTTCGCCAGCAGCGGCGTGGCGGCGGAAAATGTGCGGGTGGCCCAGGCGGCACTGCGCGACCTGCTGGGAGCGGCGACCTTCAAGTTCGTCACCTCGATCGCCGGTCTCGGCAGCTCGCTGCTGTTCTCCTGGCGGGAAAAGGCCCATCTGCACCGCCTCTACCGCCGGCTGGCGCGCTTCTGCCACGCTCTCGAAGCGCGCACGGTGCCGATCACCACGGCCGGTCTGGCCGCCGCCCAGCTCGAGGAAGCGCGCCAGCAGCGCCAGGAACTGGCGCGGCTCGGTCGGGGCATGCTGGTGCAACTCCCCGAGGGCGCCGAACAGCGGTTGGGCGAAGAGCTGGCGGCCGCCTTCGCCCCCTTGCGCAGTTCGGTACGGCGTCTGGCCGACCGGCTGACGGATGACGAGACGGTGCTGCGCGAATTCCGGCGGGAACTGGGCCGCGGGGGCGGTACCGCCGGCCGTGCCCGCCGCGGCGGTGGCCTCGAGCCGGTGGGCGGCACCCCTCCGCGGGATGGCGGGCATGCGCTGCTGACCGAGATGCGCGCCATCCGCAATCTCCTGGAGCGCCAGGCCGAGCGGCCCATGGCTCCGGGCGGGGCCGGGCCGGCGGCGATGCCGGCGCGGGCCGATGCATCGGCACCAGAGGCGACCGTCGGCGTCGGCGGAAGGCTGCGGCTGCTGCAGTTCCGCCTGCAGCGTCTGGCGGCGGCGGTCGAGGCGGTGATCGCCAGGCTCGGCGGCGGTACGGATGTGGCGGTACGCCGGCGCGAGCTGCTGGCGATCGTCGGCGATCTTCACGAGCAGATCCGCGAGGCGCGGCACAGTCTCGGGGCCCTCGCCGAGCATCTTGATCGGGACGATGACGACAATGGCGAGGAGGTACCCGCGGCGCTTCGCCGGACGCTCGGGGAACTGGACGAAGGGCTGCGGCGTTCGCGCCAGGCCCTGGCCGGGCTGGCCGAGAGCCTCGGCGGGAGCCCCGGGAGCGGGGCGTGATCGCGCCTCGGCCATGGCATGCCGAAGGCGGCGAGGACAGCTATCTGGCCTCGGTCAGCGATCTGCTGATCGGGCTGCTGTTCGTCTTCATCATCATGCTGATGGCTTTCGCCCTCAATTTCCGCTCGGCCGAACAGGAGGCCCGGACCGTCAAGACCGATCTCCAGGCACGGCTCGGGGAGGTGGCGGCGGAGCGCGATCGGGTGGAATCGGAACGCCAGCGGCTGGCCGAGGAGCGGGACCGGCTGGCGCGCCAGCGCGATCGGCTGGTGGAGCAGCAGGCCGCACTGCAGGAGCTGGTGGTTCGCTTCGCCCAGCGTCAGCTCGTGCGGACGGAGATGCTGGAGAGCGTGGCGCAGCAGCTGGCGGCGCGTGACGTGACGGTGACGCTGGAACCCGAAAACGGCATCCTGCGTCTGCCCGAGGAGCTGCTGTTTCCCTCCGGACAGGCCGAACTGACGCCCCAGGGCAGACGCGCGCTGCGGGTGCTGGCCGCGGTGCTGGCCCGCATTCTCCCCTGTTACAGTGCGGGTCCGGCGGATGCGACGGCAGACTGCCCGGCCGGTCGCCGCCCGGTGCTCGAAACCGTGCTCATCGAGGGGCATACGGACGATCAGCCGATCCATGGCGGCCCCTATCGCGACAACTGGGAGTTGGGTGCAGCGCGCGGCGTCAACACCTTCAAGGCGCTGGTGGAGTACGAACCCGAACTCGATCGCTTCCGCAATGCCCGCAAGGAAGCGCTGCTCGGGGTCAGCAGCTACGCCGACCGGCGGCCGGTATCGCGGCTCCACACGCCCGACGCGCGGCGCCGCAACCGGCGTATCGACATCCGCTTCTTGCTGGCCGCCCCGTCGCAGGAAGAACTGGCCGTGGTCCGCGAGGAACTGGGGGGAGCGCTGAAGGGGGCGAAGACACCCTAGCCGGACCGTCGACGCAGACGGGAAGGGGACTGTTCGGGCGAACAGTCCCCCCAGGGTCCCATCTCATCAGTCTGACACGCTGGCCGCCGTTTCAATCCCCGCGTACCAGCGCGGAAAAGATTTTAACCAAAGGTTGAAATCTGGTCAAGCCCGCTACCGCCGCGGATGCGCAGCGGGCGTCCGGCGGGTGCTGGCCCGGCGACGGTGGCCGTGCTACAGGCCGGGCGCAATAGCTGCGGGACGGGCGGA
>JALSRW010000273.1 GCA_026984595.1 Alphaproteobacteria bacterium | reverse complement strand
GGACTACGCGAAGCTCGATTCGCATGCCGCCATGGCCCCGGTACGGCGGCGCCTGCAGATGATCTTCCAGGATCCCTATGCCAGCCTCAATCCCCGCTGGCGGGTGGCGGAGATCGTCGCCGAGCCGATCCGCGCCCACGGGCTGGCCCGCGATCGCGCCGAAATCCGCGAGCGGGTGCGGGCGCTGCTGCGCCAGGTAGGGTTGTCGGAGAGCGATGCGCGGAAATACCCGCACGAATTCTCGGGCGGTCAGCGGCAGCGCATTTCCATCGCCCGGGCCCTGGCCAGCCGCCCCGAATTCCTGGTCTGCGACGAGCCCACCTCGGCCCTCGACGTCTCGGTGCAGGCCCAGATCCTCAATCTCATGCGCGATCTGCAGCGCGAGCTGGGGCTCACCTATCTGTTCATCAGCCACAATCTGGCGGTGGTCTACTACATCTCCGATTATGTCGGGGTCATGTATCTGGGACGCCTGGTGGAATGGGCCGAGGCCAAGTCCCTGTTCCGCGACCCGAAGCACCCGTATACGCGGATGCTGCTCGACACCATTCCCGATCTGGAGATGACGGGCAGGAAGCGGGTGCCGGTGGCGGGCGAGGTGCCGAGCCCCATCCATCCGCCCACCGGTTGCGCCTTCCATCCCCGCTGCCCGCTGGCCAGCGCCCGCTGCCGCGAGACGCGGCCGGAGCCGCTGCCGCGCGGCGATGGTGGTGCCGTCGCCTGCCATGCGGTGGAGGAGAACCGCCTGCCGGAACAGGCCCCGCGCGAAACGCCGCTCCACCAGGAAGCGGACTGAGTGGGGGCGTTCCACCGCCACGCTCCGCGCTCCGTGCGTTTCCCGATCGGGAAATATACACACAGGATGAGCCCAGGCGCGGGAGAGATTTCCCGATCGTGATATTTTGTCTTGACCGGCCTTCGGGACTCGTCTAAATTTCCCGATCGGGAAATTCGGAGGCGCCATGCGGATTGATACACCGCAGTCGCTCGGTCGGGCCGTGCGCACCATACGCAAGCAGCTCGGCCTCACCCAGCCCGAACTCGCGATGACCGCCGGGACCAGCGTGCGCTTCATCGTCGAGGTGGAGAAGGGCAAACCGACCTGCCAGATCGGCAAGGTGTTGACCGTGTTGGCGACGCTCGGCATGACGCTCGATCTGCGCCCGCCGCCGGGCATCACCGACGAACCGACCGCCGATCCGAGCAAGGGGTTGTCCGATGCCGCGGACGCTTGACGTCTATCTCGCTGACCGGCTGGTCGGGCGGCTGATCCAGGAGGACTCTGGCCAGCTTCAGTTCGCGTATGATGCCGGGTGGCTGGAGGCGGCCGATGCACGACCGATTTCCCAGTCGCTGCCCCTTCGCGCCGAGCCGTTCGGCCATCGGGAATGTCGCCCGTTCTTCTCCGGTCTTCTCCCCGAAGCGGAAAAGAGGGACGTGATCGCCCGCGTCCTCGGTGTGTCGCCGCGCAACGACTTCATCTTGCTCGATCGACTGGGCGGCGAGTGCGCGGGCGCGATCACCTTCGTCCACGCGGGTGATCCACCGCCTCGCGCCCCGATCGAAGCCGACTATCGCAGCTTGTCGGAGCAAGAGCTCGCCCGGATCCTGTACAGCCTGCCCGAACGGCCCCTCCTCGCCGGCGAGGAGGGCGTCCGGCTGTCGCTCGCTGGCGCCCAGGACAAGCTGCCCGTGTTGGTCGTGGACAACGAGGTCGCATTGCCGCTTCACGGCGCTCCGAGTTCCCATATTCTCAAGCCCCGGATTCGCCGGTTCCGGGACACTGTGCACAACGAAGCGTTCTGCTTGATGCTCGCTGGCCGTCTTGGTTTCCACGTCGTGCCAGCCGAAGTCCGACGCGCCAAGGATGAACCTTTCCTCCTCATCGAACGTTACGACCGGATCCGGACAGCGGATGGCGCTCTCGTGCGCTTGCACCAAGAAGACTTCTGCCAAGCCCTCGGCGTGCCGCCGGAGCGCAAGTATCAGAACGAGGGCGGTCCCTCCCTGGCCGACTGCATCGGGCTCGTGCGTCGCGCCTGCAGCCGTCCCGCCGTGAACCTGATCCGGCTCCTAGATTATGTCATCTTCAATTTCTTGGTCGGGAACCATGACGCGCATGGCAAGAACTATTCCCTCGTCTACACCGCCCGCGGCATCGAGCTCGCGCCGCTGTACGATGTCGTATCCACGGTCGTGTACCCCGACCTGTCGGGCCGCCTGGCCATGAAGATCGGCGACAAGTATCAACCCGGTGAGATTCTGCCCCGCCACTGGGATCGCTTCGCACGAGACACCGGCCTCGCGGCTCCAATGGTCCGCCGCCGCGTGCTCGACATCGCCCGGCGCGTCACCGAGGCGTCCCGCGAGGTTGCGGACGCCTTGGATCGGCAGGGCCACGGGTCGCCGATCATTGCCCGGATCATCGATCTCGTGGACTCCAGGAGCGCCAAGCTGCAAAGCGACTTCGAGCAAGCCCGCGCACGTGACTACAAGGTGTGATATGTTTGCCTTCGTCGATGAGACGGCTGCCGAGGGAATCCTGCCGAGCGAACCCGACCGCTCTTCATCGCGGCGGCGCTCGCAATCCGTTCGGCGGCCGACACGGCGGTGAGGGCCGCTGGTCATCTTCCCTCGTGACCCGTTCCCTCGTGACCCGCGATCACCGCGCCGGTTTCTGCACGGGGCACCAGCGCCGGGACCGCCGACAGGCCCGACGGGCGCGTCTACCGCTGCAGAGAGCTCGCCCGATCGTAGAACTCCCAATGATAGTGAATGCGCACCGAGCCGTTGAAGGTAGATGCGGCCGTCTTCGGATTCGGCCCGTAGAACAGCGTGCTGTCTTCACCCGCCACAT
>JALSRW010000272.1 GCA_026984595.1 Alphaproteobacteria bacterium | reverse complement strand
GGGGGCCGGCGGCGCGGGCCGGGATCGAAGCCGGCGACCGGATCGCCCGGGTGGGCGATATCCCGGTATGCGATTTGCCGGATTTCTACCGCCTGGTCTGGGAGCTGGGTCCGGCCGGAACCCTGGTGCCGCTCGTTGTGCGGCGCGAGGGCAAGCTCCTGACCTTCGAGATCGAGAGCGCCGACCGCGCCGATTATCTCAAGCGCCCCTCCCTCCACTGAGGGTCGGGCGCCGCCCGGCTCAGGCGGTGACCATCCACACCGGTCCCTTGCGCAGCATGGCGCCGAGATCGGCCTCGCCGATCCGCTCCCGCTCCCGTTCCTCCTGGGCTCTGAGCGCGCGCTCGTAGGAGGGTGGCGTCGGATGGTCGTAGATGACGCCGATGGCCACCGGCATGGGCGGCTCCAGCGCCGCCAGCATCATCGCCAGGTTGAAGCTGGTGCGGTCGTGCCGGAGCACCTGATCGAGCCCTTCGCCATCGGCGCCGATCTCGACCACCTCGAGGCCGCTGCCATCGGCGGCCAGACGCAGCCCCTTGTCGCGGGCGGCGCCGAACAGCAACGGTTCGCCGTGTACCGGATGGATCTGGCGCTCGGCCGCCAGCTTGCGATCGGCGATGTCGGCGAAGGCGCCGTCATTGTAGACGATGCAATTCTGCAGGATCTCGACGAAGCCGGTACCGGGATGGTCGTGGGCGGCACGCAGGATGGATGCCAGCTCCTTCTGGGTATCGATCGCCCGGGCGACGAAACGGGCCCCGGCGGCCAGCGCGAAGCGGCAGGCCGAAAGCGGGCTCTCGACGGAACCCAGGGGACTGCTCGGGGTGCGCGAGCCCGAAGGCGCGGTGGGCGAGAGCTGGCCCTTGGTCAGCCCGTAGACCTCGTTGTTGAACAGCAGCAGGGTGAGATCGACATTGCGGCGCAGGATATGGGCCAGATGGTTGCTGCCGATCGACAGCATGTCGCCATCGCCGCCGATCACCCACACATCGAGCTCGGGATTGGCGAGCTTGACGCCGGTGGCGATGGCCGGCGCACGGCCGTGGATGCCGTGGAACCCGTAGGTGTTCACATAGTAGGGAAAGCGGGCGGCACAGCCGATGCCGGAGACGAACACGGTCTGCGCCGGATCGGCACCGATCTCGGCGAGCACCCGTTCGACCGCCTTGAGGATGGCATAATCGCCGCAGCCGGCGCACCAGCGGACCTCCTGATCGGAGGCGTAATCCTTGGGCTGCAGGGTACGGACCGGGGCGTTCACGGGCATTCCTCCCACAGGCGATCGAGGGCCGTCTCCAACTCGGTGACGGTGAAGGGCCGGCCGCTGACCTTCGACAGGCCGATGGCCGGCACCAGATACTGGCTCCTGAGCAGATGCACGAGCTGCCCCTTGTTCATCTCCGGCACCAGGATCCTGTCGAAACCCGAGAGCAGCCTGCCGAGATTGCGCGGCAGCGGCCAGAGGTGGCGCAGATGGAGATGGGCGATCTTCTCGCCGCGCCGGCGGCGGGTGGTGACCGCCCGGCTGATCGGCCCGTAGGTGCTGCCCCAACCGACCACGCAGATACAGTCGTCGGGATCGCCCTGCTCCAGCTCCTGCTCGGGGATGTCCTCGGCGACCTTTAGGACCTTGTTCCAGCGCAGCTCGGTCATCCGCTGGTGATTGTCGGGATCGTAGGACACCGCGCCGGTCTCGTGCTGTTTCTCGAGACCGCCGATCCTGTGCTGCAGGCCGGGGGTGCCGGGTTTGACCCAGGGTCGGACCAGACGGTCGTCCCGGGCGTAGGGCGCGAAACCCTCGGGCTCGGTGCGGAAGCGCACCGGAAAATCGGGGGAGGCGTCGAGGTCGGGAATGCGCCAGGGCTCGGCGGCATTGGCCAGAAAGCCGTCGGACAGCAGGATCACCGGGGTCATGTGCTGGACGGCGATGCGCACCGCCTCGCGAGCCATCTCGAAGCAGTCGGCCGGGCTGGCGGCGGCCAGCACCACCACCGGGGCATCACCGTTGCGGCTGTAGAGGGCCTGCAACAGATCGGACTGTTCGGTCTTGGTCGGCATGCCGGTCGAGGGGCCGGCCCGCTGGGTGTTGACGATGACCAGCGGCAGCTCGGTCATCACCGCGAGACCGATGGCCTCGGTCTTGAGCGAGATGCCCGGCCCCGAGCTCGAGGTGACCCCCAGCGCGCCCGCGTAGGAAGCGCCGATGGCGGCACAGATGGCGGCGATCTCGTCTTCGGCCTGGAAGGTGGTGACACCGTACGCCCGGAGCTTCGCCAGGACGTGCAGGAGCGGCGATGCGGGGGTGATCGGATAGGAGCAGAAGGTCATCTGCAGGCCGGCCTTGCGGGCGCCGTCGAGGAGACCGAAGGCCAGCGCCTCGGAGCCGGTCACCGCCCGGTAGAGGCCGGGGGCGATCTGCGCCGGCGGCACATGGAAGGCCGGGAGCTGCGGCAGCTCGGCGGTCTCGCCGAGGGCATGGCCGGCCCGCAGCGCGGCGATGTTGGCCTCGCAGATCTGCGGCTTCTTCGCGAACTTCTCGCGGGTCCACTCGATCACCGGATCGAGATCGCGATCGAACATCCAGAAGATCAGCCCGAGGGCGAAGAAGTTCTTGCAGCGCAACTGCTCGCGCGAGGTGAGACCGGTATGGGCCACCGCCCGCTTGGTCAGGCCGGAGATGTCCAGCGCCACCACCCGGTAGGCGTCCAGCGTACCGTCCTCGCGCGGATCCTCGGTGAAGCCGGCCTTCCGGAGATTGCGTTCGGTGAAGCTGCCGACATCCAGGATCACCACCGCTCCGGGCCGCAGATCGGCGAGATTGACCTTGAGCGCGGCCGGATTGAGGGCCACCAGCACGTCCGGCCGATCGCCGATGGTGCGGATCTCGCGCCCACCGAAATGGATCTGGAAGGCGGAGACGCCGTAGGTGGTACCGGCCGGAGCACGAATCTCCGCCGGAAAGTCGGGAAAGGTGGCGAGATCGTAATGGGCCAGCGCCGTCGACAGGGTGAACAGGCTGCCGGTGAGCTGCACGCCGTCGCCACTATCGCCGGCGAAGCGGACCACCGCGGTTTCGAGCGGCTGGCGCAGCCTTTCCTCTTCGCCGGTCTCCTCCAACGCCTTGTCGACAACCGCCATCTCGTGCTTCCCGCTAGGCTGTGATCTCGCTAAGCTTCGCCGGCTGGCCGCAAGGCGCGCCCCGCTCCGGCGGCGGTCCGGCCGCAGCTTTTCCGCTGGCGGCTCCCGTGCAGCGAACAAGCGAGGCCGGCGGGCATTCGTCAACCTCGAAATGGCCACCCGGCGATCCCGGTCAAGTCCGGATTCCCCCGATGAAGCACGCATGGCTGCCCGAAGATCCCGCGACCCTGCAGCGGCTGGCCGCCACGGCCAGTGTCACGGTCGCCGTCTGTCTGGTCGCGCTGAAGCTGCTCGCGTCGATCCTCACCGGCTCGCTGGCCCTGCTTTCCTCGACCATCGACAGTCTCACCGACATCCTCGCATCCAGCGTCACCTACCTCAGCGTCCGGGTCAGCCAGCAGCCGCCCGACCGCAGCCACCGCTTCGGCCATGGCAAGGCCGAGGCGCTGAGCGCGCTGGCCCAGGCGGCACTGGTGCTGGGCGCCGCCCTGTTCATCCTGGTCGAGGGGGTGCAGCGCCTGCTCACCCCGCAGCCGATCCGCGCGAGCGGCTTCGGCATGCTGGTGATGGTGGTGGCGATCCTCTTGACCATTGCCCTGCTGGCCCTGCAGCGTCACGTTGTCGCGCGTACCGGATCCCAGGCCATCGCCGCCGATGCGGTCCATTACCGGGCGGATTTCCTGACCAGCTTCGCCACCCTTCTGTCGCTGACCACCGCCCGTTTCGAGGGCTGGCTGTGGCTCGATCCCGTGGTGGCCGTGCTGATCGCCCTCTATCTCGCCTGGCACGCCGGACGGATCGGCCAGGGCGCGATCGACGTGCTGATGGACCGCGAACTGCCGCCACCGGCCCGGCGCCGTATCCTGGAGATCGTGCGCGCCAACCGCGAGGTGCGCGGCGTCCACGATCTGCGGACCCGACAGGCCGGCCAGACGGTGTTCATCGAGATGCATGTCGAACTCGACCCCGAGATCACCGTGCGTGCCGCCCATGATGTCGCCGATGCCCTGGAAAAACGGCTCGAACAGGCGTTTCCCGGGGCCGAGATCCTCATCCACCAGGAGCCCGCGGGAATCGAGGACCATCGTCTCGACCATGTCATCGACGGCGGCCGACGGCGGTGACGGCGGCGCTGCACGGGAATGTGAATCGGCGTGCGCTGCTTTTCCCCGCGGTGCGAATAGAATGCTTCCCGTCCCCAGCGACCCGGAAATGCGCATGCCCCGAACCCGCGCCGTCCTCGCTCGCCTGCTGCCGGCATTGCCGGTGCTCCTTCTGCCGCTGCTCTCCGCCATGGCGGTCCAGGCGGCGGTGGTGACGGTGACCATGGTCACCGACGGACCCAACGGCCGCTTCCGCTTCGAGCCCTCGATCGTCCGCATCCAGCCCGGGGACACGGTGCGCTTCGTCGCCCACGACCCGATCCACGCCACCAAGAGCGTGCCGGGAATGCTGCCGGAGGGAGCCACTCCCTGGTGGGGGGAGATGGGCGAGCCGCTCGAAGTCACCCTCACGGTGCCCGGGGTCTACGGCTTCAAATGTCCGTCCCACTATGCGGTGGGCATGGTGGGGCTGATCGTCGTCGGCGATACCGCACCCAACCTCCGCCGGGCACGATCGGTGCGCCATCCGCGAATGGCGCAGCAGGTGTTCGATCGGCTGTTCCGTGCCATCGCATGCTCCGAGGCCGCGGGCGGCCGCCTCTGCAGCGGACACTAATCGCCGGTACCGCCGCCGGCGGTTGCTGCCGGGCCGAAACGGAAATGGACCTCGACCCGCCGGTTGCGGCGGCGCCCTTCGGCATCTTCGTTGGAAGCCAGCGGCCGTTCCTCGCCGTAACCGACCGCCTCCAGCCGGTCGGCGGCGATGCCGTGGCGTTCGATCAGCAGCCGTCGCACCGCTTCGGCCCGGGCCTGCGACAGGGAACGATTGTATTCGGCATCGCCGGCGGCGTCGGTATGGCCGGCAATCGTCGCATGCAGGCCTTCGAAGCGCTGCAGGAGAGCGGCGAGACGGGCCAGCACCGGCAGCGATTCGGCCGTGAGATCCGCACTGTCGACGGCGAAATGCACATTCTCCAGTACCATTGCCAGCCCGTCCCGACCGTCCTCGCGCAAGCCGAAGCCGAGGGCCGCGGCGGCCTCGATCACCGATTCCCGGTCGGGCGGCGCGGGACCGCGCAGTACCGCGGCCGGGATGGTCCTGCGGTGTGCGGCCGCGGCCGTCTCGCCGGCGCCGGTCGCCGCCTCGGGGGACGGTGCAGCCGCTGCGGGTGCCTGTTCCGACGAGGGGGCGGCGCTGGCCGCCGTTGCCGCCTGGGCAGGCCTCGGCGGCGAGGCTTCGGGCACCGGTTCCGGCGCCGGCGCGGGCAGTTTGTTCGCGGGTTCGGCGGGCTCCGGCGCGGCCGTCGTGGCTTCCTCGGGCGCCGCCTCGAAGCGTAGGCGCAGCGCCTCCAGGATGCGCCGGTAGCGTGCGGCCAGGGCTTCCGCCTCGGCCCGGGCCTGCGACAGTTGCCCATTGGCCTCCTGCAGGGCGGCGATCTCCGCCTCGCGGGCCGCGGTCTCGGCGGCCGCGGACCGCAGCCGCGCGGCGGCATCGGTCAGCGCCGCGGTGGCCGTCTCCAGCGCCCGGCGATACCCCGCCAATTCCTCCGACAGCGTCTGCTCGCGCCGATCGGCACGGGCAAGGCTCGCCTCCAGATCGGCGAGCCGGCTGCGGAGCCGGTCGCGCTCCTCCTCGGCCAGGGCCAGCCGGTCCTCCAGTCCGGCGATGCGCGTCTTTTCCGCGGCGAGTTGCCGGTCCCGCGCCTCCACCTCGGCATCGGCGGCATCACGCTCCTTCCAAGCCTGTTCGAGAGTGGCCGTGAGCTCGCCGATCTGGCGCTCGGCATTCTCCAGATCGACCCGCAGCCGCGCCCGTTCCTCGGCGATCTTTCTCTTTTCCTCGCGCTTGCGCGCGAGCTTTTCGGTGAGGCTCAGATTGTCCCGTTTCAGGATCGCCAGCTCGCGCTCGCGTTCCTGCAGGCTGCGCAGGAGCCGCTGCCTCTCGCCCTCGAGCTTCCCGTCGCGGGTCGAAAGGGCCGCCCGGGCCGCCTCCAGCGCCTCGCTCAGATGCCCGGCCTCGGCTTCGAGGCGGCGCACCCTCTCCTTCAGGCGGACAATCTCGGCCTCCCTGCGGGCCAGTGCCGCCTCGCGCGCCGCCAGTTCACGGCGCAGTGCCTCCAGCCGGGCTTCTGCCGGCGGTCGTTCACCCGCGGCTCGCGCCGCGGTCTCGGCGAGTGCATCGAGCGCCGCTTCGAACGCCGCCAGCCCCGGCAGCTCGCTCTTCTGTGCGGCCGCCCCCTCGGCCTGTTCGGCGGCGCGTACCGGGGCGCCGGTCGCAATACCGCCGAGGAGGACGACGAGCAGCAGCCGGGCCGGTCGCCGGCCGTGTCGGCTGCGGCGGAACCTCGCTGCCATCGGCTCAGAACACCAGGAATCTTCCGCCGGCGCCGATCGCCGCATTGAGCAGCCCGAGGGCGGTATTGGCGCCGACCAGGCGGCGGATGCTGGCCAGATGGCGGGCCGCTTCGGCGGTGTTGGCCTCGGCCACCGCACCCCGGAAATGGGGCCAGGGAACCAGCAGCAGATAGAGGTAGACGGCGATCATCACCCAGCCCACCGCCTGCATCAGATGCAGATAGGGCGGCAGCCCCCGCGCTCCGCCCCAGGGCCCCAGCACCATCCAGTAGCCGCTCGCCAGGATGATCAGGATCATGACCCCGGCGAGCGGCAGGAAGCGGCCGAAGATGCGCAGCCAGAGCTGCATGCGGTCGAGCGGGTCGAGCCCGCCGGCCGCCGGTCGCACGATCAGATAGGCGAAGGCCATGCCGCCGACCCAGAGGATCACCGCCAGCAGGTGGAGGGGAAGGGCGATGGGCATTGCCGCTCCTCAATTGGCCATGAGCACGGGCAGTTCGGCGCGGGCCAGGATGTGGCTGGTGGCGCCGCCGAAGATCATCTGGCGAAAGCGGCTCTGGGTATAGGCGCCCTTGATCATCAGGTCACCGCCCAGGGCCGCGGTTTCCGCGAGCATCGCCTCGCCCGCGCTGCGCCCACCGCGGCGGGCATGGCGGACCTCGACGGCGATGCCGTGGCGCCGGAGGTTGGCGGCCAGATCCTCGGCCTCCGGGCCGGGCACCATGCCGTCCTCGACCTGCAGCACCGCCACCGATGCCGCGCGCTTCAGGAAGGGCATGGCGAAGGCCACGGTGCGCGCCGTCTCGGTACTGCCGTTCCAGGCCACCACCACCCGCTCGCCGAGGGCTTCCGGAGGAGTCGGCGGGGCCACCAGCAGCGGCCGACCGCTCTCGAACAGGGCCGCTTCCAGGGAGGCCATGCTGGGCGTCACCTGCTCGGGCAGCGGGCGGCCGACGACGATCAGATCGAACACCCGGCCGCGGCTGCCGATGGCCCCCTGTCCGGTGGCCGTCTCCACCCGCCAGTCGGCGCAGGGACGGCCGGGTTCCGCCTCCTCGGGCCGCGGCAGCTCGTGACGCCGGCGGAAAGCCTCGAAACGCTGGCGGGCCTGCTCGGCCCGTTCCCGCGCCTCGCGCTCGAACCCGGCCACCAGATCGGGGGCGGCGGCGACGAAACCGTCGGCGCCGGCGGCGATCAGATCGGGCTGGCCGGGACGCATGTGGTAGCCCTCGATGTAGCTGGCGAACCGTTCGGCCACGAGGCGGGCGCATTCCAGCACCGAGTCCAGCGAGGGGCTGATCTCCAGATGGGCCAGGATCGTGCGCATTGCTGCCTCTCCCGCCTTGCCTGCCTCCACTTCCGGCACCGGTCGACAGTGCCGGTATGGCCGTCAGGCGTCAATCTCCGTCAGCCCGGCGTAGAGCTCGGGGCGCCGCCGCGTGCCGCCGGCCGGCCCCGGCCCCCGACCGAGCGCGACGATGTGCAGGGGACCACAGAGCGCGATCTCCGCGGTCATGCCGGCGGCGGTGAAGGCCGCCACACCGGAGCCGCGGGGCGGGGCGTAGCCGGCATGCACCAGCGGCAGCCGGTTCTCGAAGGCGCGTGTGGCCAGCAGATGGCGCAGCATGGCCGGCTCGGGCACCGCCGCATCGGCCACCGTCAGCAGAGCCTCGGCGCCGGCCAGGGCGAGCGCGCGGGCCGGCTCGGGAAGCTCCAGATCGGCCCCCGCCAGCAGCCCCAACCGCCGCCCCTCGAAGGGTACCAGGGTCAGCCAGTTGCCGGGGGTCAGTGCCCCCTCCTCGCCTTCCCGCAGATGCGTGCGACGATAGTTGCCGAGGGCCAGACCGGCCGGCGAGAAGACCATCAGGCTGCTGAAGAATCGCCCGGCGAAGCGTTCGAGATAGCCCAGGGCGAGGCCTATTCGATGCTCCCGGCAGCGGGCCGCGAGCGCCCGTGCCAGCGGGCCGTCGGAGGGCTCGGCGACGGCCTCCGGGAAGGCGCCCTCCGGGCCCGCCAGCAGCCGTTCGGGCGCCAGCAGCAGCCGGCAGCGGGCGGCCGCGGCCCGGGACAGGATGCGGTCGGTATCCGCGAGCAGAGACTCGCGATCGGCGAAAGGCGCGGGCGGCTGCCACAGGGCGATGCGCATGCTCGGTCCGGGCTCGGTGGAACCTGCGGATCCCTGCATGACGGAGATTTCATGCGAGCGCAAACGCCCCGCCACACGCTGGGACTAGATGGCGATGCGGACGTCCGGTTCTTCCCCGAACCCGACCCTGTGGTCATCGAACCATCGCGAAGGAAACAGCATGTGCAAGACCCGTCGCCTTCATCGCGTCCGATTCCGGTCGGCCGCCGCCCTCGCTCTCGTCGCCCTCGCCGCCCTCGCCGTCGCCGGCGGACCGGGGCCGCTTCACGCCAACCCGGTCGACGACCAGCTCCGCAGGCTGGGCGACAATACCGACTTCAGCCGCTCCTACGCGCCCCTGGTACAGGCGGTGGTGCCGGCGGTGGTCAATGTGAAGGTGGTGCGTCGGGTGCTGACGGCCGGCGAAGAGCATTCTTCGCAGCCGCAGATGGACGAGTTCATGAAGCGCTTCTTCGGTCCCGATGCGCCGCCCATGCCGGAACGGCGCGGCCGACCCCAGGCCGCGGTGGGATCCGGCTTCATTATCGACGAGGCCGGCCATGTGGTGACCAACGCCCATGTCGCCAGGGAAGCGACCAGCATCACCGTGACCACCAGCGACGGTAGGGAATACGAGGCCGAGCTCGTGGGTCTCGACGAGAAGACCGATCTGGCTCTGCTCAAGATCGAGGCCGACGGCCCCTTCCCCTTCGTGCGTTTCGGCGACAGCACCGAGGTCCAGGTGGGCGACAAGGTGATCGCCGTGGGCAATCCGTTCGGTCTCGGCGGCAGTGTCACGGCCGGGATCGTGTCGGCCAAGGGGCGCGAAGTCGGCGCCGGTCCGTACGACGACTTCCTGCAGATCGACGCGCCCATCAACCGGGGCAATTCGGGTGGCCCCACCTTCAACCTCGATGGCGAGGTGATCGGCGTCAACACCCTGATCTTCTCGCCGAGCGGCGGCAATGTCGGTATCGCCTTCGCCATCTCGGCCGATCTCGCCAAGGAGGTGATCGCCGACCTCATGGACGACGGCAAGGTCGAGCGGGGCTGGCTCGGGGTGCGGATCCAGCCGGTCGACGAGGACATCGCCGCGGCGCTGGGGCTCCCGCAGCCGGAAGGGGCGCTCGTGAGCTCGGTCGACGAGGGCAGCCCCGCGGCCGCCGCCGGGCTCGCCCCCGGGGACGTGATCCTCGCGTTCGACGGCAAGAAGATCACCAAGCTGCGTGACCTCACCCGGGCGGTGGCCGAGGCGGGTCCCGGCAAGACCGCCACCATGCGGGTCCTGCGCAAGGGCAGCGAGCGGACCCTGACCGCGGTTCTCGGCCAGATGCCGGATACCACCATGGCCCGGGCCGAGCCGCGGCACGAGGAGAACGCCCAGCCCAGGCTCGGTCTGGCGCTGGCACCGCTGG
The DNA here is from genome assembly GCA_026984595.1 of Alphaproteobacteria bacterium. Taxonomy (GTDB): domain Bacteria; phylum Pseudomonadota; class Alphaproteobacteria; order Geminicoccales; family Geminicoccaceae; genus JALSRW01. Next base: position 2,984 of record JALSRW010000272.1, on the reverse strand, counting down.
ACGAGGAAACCCGTCAGCAGCTCGGCCTCGAAGGCGAGACGGGGGCGCTGGTGACCCGCGTGCAGCCGGACGGGCCGGCGGCCGCCAAGGGGATCGAACCGGGTGATGTGATCACCGCCATCGACGGCCGCGAGGTGAGGGGCCCGGCGGATGTCGCGGCCGCCGTCAAGGAGGCCTACGGCAAGAGCAAGAAGGCGGTGCTGCTCGAGATCCTGCGCCGCGGCCAGGCCCGCTTCGTGGCGGTCCCCTTCGCCATCTCCTGAGTTTTCCCGGTCGGGGGGCGGATGTCTCCGGGCATCCGCCCCCCTGTTGTTTCGCACTTCTCCACCCTACATATTGCGGCATGCGCATACTGGTCATCGAAGACGATCGCGATGCCGCCGCGTTCATGGCCAAGGGCCTGCGCGAGAGCGGCCATGTCGTCGATCTCGCCCACGACGGGCGCGACGGGCTGATGATGGCGGCCGGCAACGAATATGATGTGCTGGTGGTCGACCGCATGCTGCCCGGGCTCGACGGGCTGGCCCTGGTCAAGACCCTGCGGGCCACCGGCAACACCACCCCCGTACTGTTCCTCTCCGCCCTCGGCGAGGTGGATGACCGGGTCAAGGGGCTCCGGGCCGGCGGCGACGACTATCTCGCCAAGCCCTACGCCTTCACCGAACTGCTGGCCCGCCTCGAGGCGCTGGTACGGCGCCAGGTGGCGCCCTCGGCCGAGGCCCGCGAGACGGTGCTGCGCTACCGCGATCTGTCGATGGATCTGCTGACCCGGCGGGTGGAGCGTGCGGGCCGGGTGATCGATCTCCAGCCGCGCGAGTTCAAGCTGCTCGAGGTGCTGATGCGCCATGCCGAGCAGGTGATGACCCGGACCATGCTGCTGGAGAAGGTCTGGGACTACCGTTTCGACCCCCAGACGAACGTCATCGACGTCCACATCAGCCGCCTGCGGCAGAAGATCGACCGCGATTTCGACACCCCTCTGATCCACACCGTCCGTGGTGCGGGGTACACGTTGCGTGCTGCTGACTAGACTTCTCAAATCCGCCACCTTCCGTCTGACCCTGGCCTATCTCGGGGTGTTCAGCCTGTCGGCGATGGCCCTGTTCGCCTTCGTCTACGAGGCCAGCATCACCTTCATGGAACAGCAGACCCGGGAGACCGTGGAAGCCGAGATCCAGGGGCTCCGCGAACAGTATGCGCTGGGCGGGCTGGCCGGTCTGGAGCGGGTCATCCGTCAGCGGGCCGAGGCCGAACGCAACCGCGCCAGCATCTATCTGCTGGTCGATCGCTGGGGCGGCCGGGTGGCCGGCAACATCGAGGGCTGGCCGGAGGGCGAGGTCGACGAGAACGGGCTGTTGCGCTTCACCTTCGAGCGGCCCCGCCCGAACGGCGAGATCGAACATCGACAGGCGCTGGGCAAGCGCTTCATCGTCGCCGGCCGCTGGCGGCTCCTGGTGGGGCGCGATGTCGAGGACCGCATCGCCACCCAGAAGCTGCTGCTCAACGCCATGACCCTGGGCGGCGGGCTGATGGTGGTGGTCGGGGTGCTCGGCGGCTTCGCCCTCAGCCGCTGGACCCTGGCCCGGCTCGAGGGCATCAACCGCGCCACCAAGTTCATCATGGCCGGCGATCTGTCGCGGCGCATCCGCCTCGAGGGCACCGAGGACGAGTTCGACGAGCTGGCCCGCAACCTCAACGCCATGCTCGACCGCATCGAGGCCCTGGTGGCGGCGATGCGGGAGGTCACCGACAACATCGCCCACGATCTGCGCACACCGCTCACCCGGCTGCGCTCGCGCATCGATGTGGCGCTGCTGGGCGAGCTGGATCCCGCCGAAGCCCGGGCTCTGCTCGAGGAGACCATGCGCGAGGCCGATCAGCTCATCGCCACCTTCAACGCGCTGCTGGCCATCGCCCGGGCGGAGAGCGGCGCCCTGCGCACGGAATGGGAACCGGTGGACCTCTGCGGGATCGCCGCCGAGGTGTTCGATCTCTACGAGCCGCTGGCCGAAGAACGGGGCATCACCCTGCGGCTCGATTCGGAGGAGGGTACCACCGTCTACGGCCATCCCCAGCTCCTCGCCCAGGCTCTGGCCAATCTCGTCGACAATGCGGTGAAATACACCGAGCCCGGCGGCGAGGTGACGATCCGCGTGCGCGGCCGGCCGCGGCCGCTTCTCGAGGTGGCCGACAACGGTCCGGGTATCCCCGAGGAACAGCGCCGCCACGCTCTCGAGCGCTTCGTGCGGCTGCAGCCCGAGCGCTCGGCGCCGGGCAACGGGCTCGGCCTTTCGCTGGTCGATGCGGTGGCCCGTCTCCACGATGCCGAGCTCGAGATGCTCGACAACGCGCCCGGCCTCAGGGTGCGCCTGGCCTTCGATCCGGCGGCCCAGCCGCGAGCCCCCGCGCCAGCGCAAAAAGCGCTTCATTGAGACGCAGCCGGCGGCGTCCGGCGAGACACAGCAGCCAACGCCCGAGCCGTGCCGCCGGGGCGGCCAAGGGCAGGAGGCGCAGGCGCGGATCGGGCGGCTGCTCGCCGGCCAGCACCGCACTCACCCCGAGCCCCGCCGCCACCGCCTCGCGCACCGCCTCGCGCGAGCCCAGCTCCAGTGCGATCCGGGGCTCCAGCCCGGCCCGGGCCAGCGCCTCCTCGAGGAGCGTGCGGGTGGCCGAGCCCGGTTCCCGGAACACCAGCCGCTCGCCGGCGAGCTCGGCCAGCTCCAGCCGCTCGCGGGCCGCCAGCGGATGCTCCGCCGGCAGCAGGGCCGCGAGATGCTCGTCGCCCAGATGGAGGCCGTGCCAGCGCGGCTCGGGAGGCTGTTCGAGGGTCACCACCGCCGCATCGGTGACGCCTCGGGCGAGCTGTTCCACCACATGGGCGGCGTTGCCGATCTCCAGCCGCACCACCACCCCGGGATATGCCGCGCGAAAGCGGCGCACCAGCTCCATCACCCCGAACGGCCCGTCGGCCCCGAGCCGCAGCC
>JALSRW010000271.1 GCA_026984595.1 Alphaproteobacteria bacterium | reverse complement strand
CCCGGGCGCGGGCGCGCAGCTCGCGCTTCTCGGGCCACAGCCGGGGCGCCGCTTCGGCCGCGAACTCGGCGATCGCGAGCGGCTCGGAGATCGCCTCCGAGCCGAGAAAGAGGAGCGGCAGCCGGCCGGTCGGCGAGATCCGCGCGAGCTTCTCGGCGGCATCCACGGCACGCAGATCGATCCGCTCGAGGACAACGGCGATCTGTGCCGCATCGAGCACAAGCCAGGTCGCGAGCGAACGGCCCGAAACGTTGAAATTGCCGATGACGAGCCGCGGGCTCATCGCCAATGCTCCCGAAATGTGGCGGCGAGGATCGGAGCACAGGGTACTCCCTCGCGTGCGCCGGGCAAAGTCCGCGGTGCATTCGCGGTGGTGCCGAGGGGGATCGGCTGCCCCTGGGCGCGACGAAGCACTTGCGCCCGTCCCGCAGGCTCACAAGATTGCGGCAAAAGGTCCGCGTCGGCTTGAGCCGCGCCCGGGGGCTGTTTCATGCTGCAGCTGGCGTGGAGGAGGTGCGGCGAGCCGCCGCGACGTCTGCCGAGGGAGGGCGACATGCTGCGCGAGATCTACCCGGTCAAACCCGAATGGGCGGAGCGCGCGTGGATCCGCAGGGAACAGTATGAGGAGATGTACCGCCGCTCGATCGAGAACCCCGAGGGGTTCTGGGCGGAGATGGCGCAAACCCTGGACTGGTACCGCAAACCCACGCGGATCAAGGACGTCTCCTATCGTCGCCCCGATGTTTACATCCGATGGTTCGAGGACGGCGAGCTCAACGTCTGCCACAACTGCGTCGACCGCCATCTCGTGACGCGGGGAGATCAGGTCGCGATCATCTGGGAGGGTGACGATCCGGCTCAGGATCGCAGGATCACCTATCGCGAACTTCACCGCGCGGTGTGCCGGCTCGCGAACGTGCTCAAGGATCTCGGAGTCGGCAAGGGCGACCGCGTGACCATCTACATGCCGATGATCCCCGAGGTCGCCTACGCGATGCTCGCCTGCGCCCGCATCGGCGCCATTCATTCGGTGGTCTTCGGCGGCTTCTCCGCCGACAGTCTCGCCGACCGCATCAACGACGCCAGGGCGAAGCTCGTGATCACGGCCGACGCCGGGGTCCGCGGCGGCCGCCAGATTCCCCTCAAGGCGAACACCGACGCCGCCCTCGAGAAATGCGACGGCGACATCAAGGTGCTCGTCTTCCGCTACACCGGAGCGGAGATCAACTGGGTCGAGGGACGCGACTTCGATGCCGGAGCGCTCCTGGCAAAGGCGGCCGAGGACTGTCCGCCCGAGCGGATGAACGCCGAGGATCCCCTCTTCATCCTCTATACCTCGGGATCGACGGGCAAGCCCAAGGGTGTCCTGCACACCTCGGGCGGCTATCTCGTCTATGTCTCGGTGACCCACAAATACATCTTCGACTACCACGACGGGGACATTTACTGGTGCACCGCAGACGTCGGCTGGGTCACGGGGCACAGCTACATCGTCTACGGGCCGCTCGCGAATGGCGCCACCACGCTGATCTTCGAGGGGGTGCCCAACTATCCGACCTTCTCCCGCTTCTGGGAGGTGGTGGACAAGCACCAGGTCAACATCTTCTATACCGCGCCCACGGCGATCCGGGCGCTGATGCGCGAGGGCGACGAATGGGTGAAGCGCACCTCGCGCAAGACCCTGCGGCTGCTCGGCACCGTGGGTGAGCCCATCAATCCCGAGGCCTGGCGCTGGTACTATGAGGTGGTGGGCGAGGAACGCTGCCCCATCGTCGATACCTGGTGGCAGACCGAAACCGGCGGCATTCTGATCTCGCCCCTGCCCGGGGCCATCGATCTCAAGCCGGGCTCCGCCACCAGGCCCTTCTTCGGCGTGCGGCCGGCGATCGTCGATAACGAGGGACGCATCCTCGAGGGTGCCTGCAGCGGCAATCTCGTCATGCTCGATTCCTGGCCCGGGCAGATGCGCACCGTCTTCGGTGACCATGAACGCTTCGTGCAGACCTATTTCAGCCAGTTCGAGGGGATGTACTTCACGGGCGACGGCGCACGCCGCGATGAGGACGGGTACTACTGGATCACCGGCCGCGTCGACGACGTCATCAACGTCTCCGGCCACCGTCTCGGCACCGCGGAAGTGGAAAGCGCCCTCGTCGCCCATCCCGCGGTGGCCGAAGCGGCGGTCGTCGGCTTTCCCCACGAGATCAAGGGTCAGGGCATCTACTGCTACGTGATCCTCGTCGAGGGACAGCAGCCGAGCGAGGAGCTGCGACGGGAGCTCGTGCAGCAGGTGCGCAAGGAGATCGGTCCGATCGCCACGCCGGACGTCATCCAGTTCGCCCCCGGCCTGCCGAAGACGCGCTCGGGCAAGATCATGCGGCGCATCCTGCGCAAGATCGCGGCCGACGAGTACGAGGATCTCGGCGATACGACGACGCTCGCCGATCCGGCGGTGGTCGACCAGCTCATCGAGGAGCACAAGAAAGTCGTGGCTGCGGGCTGAAGCCGGCGGGGACGGGGCGGGCCGGCTCCGTCGCCCCCAGCCGGCCGCCTTCAACGCAGTGCGAAGACAGCGATCGGCGTTTCGAGGCCGCGCAGATGATGTCGGCCGAGGGCCTTGAGCTCCGGCTTTGCCTGCGGGCAGCCTTGCAACACGGCCTCCGAAATCACGACCCGCTCGCCGAGCTCCTTCGCAAGCTCCTCGAGGCGGCGGGCGATGTGCACGGCCGACCCGATCACGGTGAAATCGAGCCGTTCGCGGGTGCCGATATTGCCCCAGGCCACCATGCCGAGATGGAGCGCGAGGACGAAGTCGAGCCAGGGCCGCCCGCGCGCCGCCCGGTCCTGGTTGAAGGCGTTG
>JALSRW010000270.1 GCA_026984595.1 Alphaproteobacteria bacterium | reverse complement strand
AGGCGGTCCCGACGGTGGGGACGGCGGGCGCGGCGGGCATGTGATCGCGCGCGCCGATGCCGCCCTCGCCACCCTCATCGACTTCCGCTACAAACAGCATTTCCGGGCCGGCCGCGGCGGCCACGGCATGGGCAGGAACCGCACCGGAAAGTCCGGCCGGGACATCGTGCTGCGGCTGCCGGTGGGCACCCAGATCTTCGCCGAGGACGGGGAGACCCTGATCGCCGATCTGGTCGAGGACGGGCAGGAAGTGATGCTGGCCCGCGGCGGCGACGGTGGTTTCGGCAACAGCCACTACAAATCCTCCACCAACCGGGCACCGCGCCGGGCCGACGCGGGCCATCCGGGTGAAGAACGCTGGCTGTGGCTGGTCCTCAAGCTCCTTGCCGATATCGGCCTCGTCGGCCTGCCCAACGCCGGCAAATCGACCTTTCTCGCCGCCGTCAGCCGGGCGCGGCCGAAGATCGCCGATTACCCGTTCACCACCCTGCGTCCCCATCTGGGGGTGGTGGATCGCGGCGATTCCCGCTTCGTGCTGGCCGACATTCCGGGGCTGATCGCAGGCGCCCATGAAGGTGTGGGGCTCGGCGACCGCTTTCTCGGCCATATCGAGCGCTGTGCGGCGCTCCTCCATCTGATCGACGGCACGAGCGAGGATGTGACCGGGGCCTGGCGGACCGTCCGCCGCGAACTCGAAGCCTACGGCCGGGGTCTCGCCGACAAGCCGGAGATCCTCTGCCTCAACAAATGCGACACCCTCGGGAAGGCGGAGATCGAGGCTCGCCTGGCGGCCCTTCGCGAAGTGGCCGGAGAGCCGGTGTTCGCCGTCTCCGCGGCCGGCAGGATCGGCCTCGATGCGGCCCTCGGTGCCGCCATGCGGGAGGTCGCCCGGGGCCGCAGGCAGCTCGCCGGGACCCCCTGATGCAGCGGCTCGAACGTGCGCTGGCGGCGCGGCGCATGGTGGTCAAGATCGGCTCCTCGCTGCTGGTCGACGAGGAGGGCGCGCTACGGACCGCCTGGCTCGATGCCCTGGCCCTGGATGTGGCGGAGCTGCGCCGGGCCGGACGGCAGGTGATCATCGTCACCTCCGGGGCGGTCGCGCTCGGTCGGCGGGTGCTGCGCCTGCCGCGGCGACCGATGCGCCTCGAGGAAAAGCAGGCGGCGGCGGCGGTCGGCCAGATCCGTCTCGCCCGTGCCTGGGAGCAGAGCCTCGCCCGGGCGGGGCTGGAGACCGCCCAGATCCTGGTCACCCTGGAGGATACCGAGGCGCGGCGGCGCTACCTCAACGCCCGGGCCACCATCGAGACGCTCCTGAAACTCGGCGCGGTGCCGGTGGTCAACGAGAACGATACCGTGGCCACCAGCGAGATCCGCTTCGGCGACAACGACCGGCTGTCGGCGCGGGTGGCGGTCATGTCCTGGGCCGGTACGTTGATCCTGCTCTCCGATGTGGACGGGCTCTATACCGCCGATCCCCGCCACCATGCCGATGCCCGCCATCTCGCCTGCGTCGAGACGATCGGCCCGGAGATCGAGGCCATGGCCGGGGAGGCGGCGACCCCGGTGGGAACCGGCGGGATGGCCAGCAAGCTCGTCGCCGCCCGCATCGCCACCGGCGCCGGCTGCCATGTGGTGCTCACCGGCGGCGAGGTGCTGCGGCCGCTCACCGCACTGCGGAGCGGTGCCCGCTGTACCTTCTTTCCCGCCCGCACCAGCCCGAGGCGGGCGCGCAAGCAGTGGATCGCCGCCAGTCTCGGGGCGGCCGGCCGGATCCGGGTGGATGCCGGCGCGGTGCAGGCCCTCAAGCGCGGCTCCAGCCTGCTGCCGGCCGGGGTGCGGGAGGTGGAAGGCCGGTTCGAGCGCGGCGATGCGGTGATCGTCGAGGGACCGGACGGGGTGGCGGTGGCCAAGGGCCTGTCCGCCTACGATGCCGAGGATGCGCGGCGCATCGCCGGCCGTCGCACCGAGCAGATCGAGCAGGTGCTGGGCTGGCGCGGTCGCGACGAGATGATCCATCGCGACGATCTGGTGCTCCTCTGAGGCGGCGATCTCTCATTCGAGCTCGCCGGCGCGCCACCAGGAAAACAGCGGGATCGTCACCAGCAGATTGCCGAGGGCGGTCAGCAGCAGCAGACCGAGCACCGGGACCCCGGCCGCCAGCAGGAGGGCGGCGAGCGCCGCCGAGACCACCAGGAAAACGGCATTCATGATGTTGTTGGCGGCGATCACCCGGGCCTTCCAGGCCGGCCGGCTGCGGGCCTGCAGCCAGGCATAGAGCGGCACCACGAAGACCCCGCCACTGCCGGCCACCAGCCCGAGATCGGCCAGCAGGCGCCAGCTTCCGGGAGCGGCGAGGAAGGCCCCGAGATCGCCCCCGCCCGGCTGCCGCTCCAGCGCCCCGGCGGCGGCCACCAGATCGAGTGAAACGATCGCCAGTGCCAGCATCGCCCAGGGCACCGGCCGCAGAGTGATCCGTCCGCCGCTGGCCGGGCGGGCGAGCAGCGAACCGAGGCCGATGCCGAGGACGAACATGCCCAGCAGCAGGGTGGCGACGCTTTCCGCCGCCCCCAGCTCGCGAGCGGCATAGGCGGGGATCTGGGCCAGATAGATGCCGCCCACCGCCCAGAACCAGGAAATGCCGAGGATGGCGCGCCACAGGGTCGGCCGGCCGCGGGCGTGGCGGATCGCTTCGAGGCTCGCCGGCCAGGGGTTGAAGCGCCGTGCCAGAGCGGGGGCGGCCGCCGGCAGGCGCGGGATGGCGAGGCTGGTGAGCCAGCCGAGGAGGGCGATCGAGAGCACCGCCAGGGCCGCATGGCGCTCGCCCTGCGGCAGGGCCACCAGCAGCGTGCCGCCCATGGTGCCGAGCAGGATGGCGAGGAATGTCGAGGCCTCGATGAGGCCGTTGGCCGGCAGCAGCTCCTCCTCTTCCAGGAGCTCCGGCAGGATGCCGTATTTGAGCGGTCCGAAGAGGGTCGACTGGGTGCCCATCAGGAACAAGGTGAGCAGCAGCGCCGGCAGATGGACGGCCAGCAGCGCCACCGCCCCGAGCAGCATGATCAGCACCTCCAGCAGCTTCACGCGCCGGATCAGCAGCGGCTTGGGCAGACGGTCGGCGCATTCTCCGGCCAGTGCCGAGAACAGCAGGAAGGGCAGGATGAACAGCCCGCCCGCCAGCATCGCCATCACCGCGCCGCTCTCGCCGCCCGCCCGGTAGACCGCGAGGATGACGATCGCCCCCTTGAACAGATTGTCGTTGAAGGCACCCAGGAGCTGGGTCAGGAACAGCGGCAGGAAACGGCGATCGAGGAGCAGGCCGGCGACGCCCGGAGACGGTCGCGTCGCAGAAGCCTCCTGCCGCGGGGCCATCTCAGCCGCGACTGCGCTGGGCGTGCCGCTTCTGGCCGGCGACGAAGCGCTCGAGGCGCTGCGAGAGGGCACCACGCGGCAGCATCGCTTCGACGATGTGGAAGCGGCCGGGTGCGGCCACCGCCTCTTCGAGCGCCTCGCGCAGTGCGCGGCGGGTCTCCACCCGCCGGCCGCTGCCGCCCATCGCCGGGGCCATTTCGGCGAAACGCCAGTCGTCGAGATCGTTGAAGCGGGACTGCGGCTGGAAGGCGCGCAGCATCTCCCAGCTCCGGTTGTTGAACAGCAGCACGATGGGGTCGATGCCCAGCCGCCGGCAGTTGCCCAGCTCCCAGCCGGTCATCTGGAAGGCGCCGTCACCGACCAGAATCAGCATCCGCCGGCCGGTGGCGATCTGGCCGCCGATCCCGGCCGGCACTCCGAAACCCATCCCCGCATAGTAGCCCGGCGCCACCAGCTCGGTCTGGGCGATGTCCATCGCCGCGAACAGGCAGTCGCCCATATCGGCGGCGATCGGCATCGGCCCGTGGGCGGCGAACAGATCGTTGACCGCCCGGGCGATGTCGGTGGGGGTGATGGGTTCGTCGTCGGCCGCGAGCCCGGTCGGATATTCGGGCCGCGGCGCCCTCCGCGCATCGCCGATCGGCACCGCCCGTTCCAGCAGCGCCTCCACCAGCCCGGCCAAAGGCAGCTCGGGATAGACATAGTAGCCGAGGCGGACTTCGCCATCGAGGGCCTGGATGGTGCGCCGCAGATCGAGCCGGCCGGCGCTGACCGCGAAGTTGGTGTCCGACAGGATCACGCCCAGCAGCAGCAGACAGTCCGATCCCTCCACCAGATCGGTGATGGCGGGATCGCCGGCAACCCCGAGATAGGTCCCGGCCAGAGGCGCCTCCTGGCTCGACAGGAGGCCGCGGCCCATGAAGGAGGTCACCACCGGCACGCCGAGGCGGCGGGCGAGCTCGGCGAGCTTGGCCTCGAGCCCGTAGCGGCGCACTTCCACCCCGACCATCAGCACCGGGCGCGAGGCGCGTTGCAGGCGGGCCAGGATCTCTTCGGCGCAGGCGGCGGCCGCTTCGGGATCGCCGTGCCGCGGCCGGTGTTCGGGGACCGGCCTGCAGCGCAGCCCGACCACATCGCGGGGGATCTCGATATAGACCGGGCGCGCCCGGTCGAGGGCGGCATCCAGCACCCGCGCGATCTCCAGATGGGCGGTCCGGGGATCGTCGAGGCGGGCCTGGGCGCAGGTGATCTCGGCGAACACCCGCATCTGGGTGTCGAGGCGCGGACCCTGGTGATGCACCAGCAGGCCGCTCTGCCCCTCGTGCCGGCCGGGCGCACCGGAAACGACCACCAGCGGCGATTTCTCGGCATGCGCACCGGCCACCGCATTGACCAGGTTGAAGGCGCCCGCGCCGTAGGTCACCGCCGCCACCCCGAGTCCCGAGCGGAAACGGGCGGCGGCATCGGCGGCGAAGCCCACGCCCGGCTCGTGGCTGAGGGTGTAGAGCGGCAGCCGTCCGGATTCCTCCATGATGCGGAAGAAGGGCAGGGCGAAATCGCCGGGAATGCCGAAGATCTCGCCGGCACCACGCACCGCCAGGGCCTCCAGCAGCGCTTCGATGATGTTCATGGAGTCGTCTCCCGGTCGGATCGGGGGCATGGGCCGCATATATCGCCGCGCGACCTTCTACGCCACCGCGCGGCCTCGCCAGAAAGCCGGCGATGGGCTAAAGCGGAGCGCATGGCACAGGGACGGATTCTGCGCAACGTCACCCTTCTGGCGATTTGCCAGGCCCTTTTCTACATGGCCAATACCATCGCCATCAGCACCTCGCCGCTGGTCGGCCTGCAATACGCGCCGAGCCCGGCGCTGGCCACCCTGCCGCTGGGATTCCAGTTCCTCGGTACCATGCTGACGACGGTGCCCGCATCCTATCTGATGAAGTGGCTGGGGCGACGCGGCGGGCTGCTGATCGGCGCCTGTTTCGGCGTGCTGGCAGGGTTGCTCGGGGCCTTCGCCATCCGGCGCGGCGATTTCCCGCTCTTCGTGGCGGCCGGGTTCCTGTACGGGATGTTCAGCGCCTTCGCCCAGTATTACCGTTTCGCTGCAGCCGATGCGGCGGATGCCGGGGGAGCCGGAGGGGCGGCGGCGCGGCGGGCGCGGGCCATAAGCTGGGTCATGGCGGGTGGCGTCGTGGCGGCGATCCTGGGGCCGGAACTCGCCAAGGCCACCCGCGAGGCATTGCCGCCCTACATCTTCGCCGGCAGCTATCTGGCCATCGCCGGTCTCGGCATGCTCGGCGTGACCGCGCTTCTGTTCCTGCGGATGCCGCGGCCCAGTCTCGCCGAACGCAGCCGCGGCGGACGGCCGCTTCTGGAAATCCTGCGCATGCCCGGCGCGTTGACCGCTGTCTTCTCGGCGGTCACGGCATATGTCACCATGAACCTGCTGATGACCGCGACGCCACTGGCGATGACGAGCTGCGGGCACGCCTTTTCGGATACGGCCCGGGTGATCCAGTGGCATGTGGTGGGGATGTTCGGGCCGAGCTTCGTGAGCGGCCATCTGATCGCCCGCTTCGGTGCCCGCCGCATCATCCTCGCCGGCATCCTCTTCATGCTGCTGACGGTGGCGGTGGCCACCAGCGGCGTGGAGGTGGAGAATTTCGCCATCGCCCTGTTCCTGCTGGGTCTGGGGTGGAATTTCATGTTCGTCGGTGGCACGACCCTGCTGACGAGCTGCCACCGGCCGGAGGAGAAGGCCAAGGTGCAGGGGCTCAACGATCTGGTCCTGTTCACCAGCGTCACCCTGTCGGCGAGCTCCTCCGGCGCCTTGGAGAACCTTCTCGGCTGGCAGACCATGAACCTGCTGGCCCTGCCGGGCCTCCTGCTGGTGGCTCTGGTGACCCTCGCCTCCATGCGCAGGCGGGCGCCGGAGCCGGTGGCCGGATGAGGAGCGCACCCATGGTCGAAGCCCGAGAGAGCAGCGCCTTCGCCGATTACGCGGTGGTCAAGCCGGTGGCGACGGGCAGGCGAGGCGTGGTCGCCGCCCAGAACCGCAAGGCGGCGGCAGTCGGCATCGCCGTGCTCGAGGCCGGCGGCAACGCCTTCGATGCGACCATCGCGGTGGCCTTGGCGCTGGGCGCCGCCGAGCCCTGGATGAGCGGTCCGGGCGGCATCGGCTGCGCCCTGCTGCGCGAGGCCGGGACAGGGGGGCTGCATGCGCTCGACTTCGGGGCGATCGCGCCGCGGCGCCTCGATCCGGCGGACTATCCCCTCTCCGGCCGCCCGGCCGGGGACCTCTTTCCCTGGCCGGGGGTGGTGGAGGACCGCAACATCGAGGGGCCGCTGTCGATCGCCGTGCCCGGCCAGCTCGACGGGCTGCGGCTTCTGCACGAGCGCTTCGCCAGCATGCCCTGGAGGGAGCTGGTGACGCCGGCCCGGGATCTGGCCCGCGAGGGGCTGGAGATCGACTGGTGGGCGGCGTTGATGGTCACCGCCCATGCCGAGGAGCTGCGCCGGTTCGCCACCACCGCCGCCATCTGGCTGCCGCGCGGCCTGCCGCCACGGCCCGATCCGGCGGGCGGCACCCGCTTTCTCGAACTGGGCCGGTTCGCGGACACGCTGGAGGCGATCGCCCGGGAGGGGCCGCGCAGCCTCTACGAAGGCGAGATCGCCGATGCGCTGCTGGCCGATCTCGGGGGCTTCGGCGCCAGGCTCGCCGCTGACGATCTGCGCGACTATCGTGCGCGGCTGCTGGAGCCGCTCGCCGTGCGCCGCGGCTCCGGCCGGTTCTGGGCGATGCCGGGGCCCTTCGCCGGTGCCACCTTCGCCCGCTGTCTCGAGCTCCTGGCCGATCTGCCGGTCGCCTCCGGCCCGCCCGATGCCGCCTTCTTCGCGGGCCTGGCCGGAGCCCTGCGACGGGCCTATGCGGAGCGGCTGGGCGAAGGAGGGGATCCGGCCTGCACCTCGCATTTCTGCGTCATCGATCGCCACGGCAATGCGGTGGCCTGGACCCAGACCCTGCTCTCGGTGTTCGGCAGCCGTCTTGTGCTGCCGCGCACCGGGCTCATCCTCAACAACGGCATCTACTGGTTCGATCCGCGCCCGGGCCGCGCCAATTCCCTGGCCCCCGGCAGGCGCCCGCTTTCCAACATGTGCCCGATTCTCGGCGAGGGCGGCGCCGGCCGGTTCGCCCTCGGCGCCTCGGGCGGCAGGCGGATCCTGCCGGCGGTGCTGCAGCTCGCCCTGTTCCTGAGCGAACGCCGGCTGTCCCTCGAAGAGGCGTTCCATCAGCCACGCATCGATGTCAGCGGGCCCGATCGGGTGACGGCCGATCCGCGGCTCGGCGAGGAGATCCTGCGTGCCCTCGCTTCCCATCCCCCGACCCTGCGTCCGCCCCGCCATTTCCCGCTCGCCTATGCCTGTCCCTCGGCGGCACTGGAAGTCTCGGACAGCGGCCCGCGTCTGGCCGTGGCCGAGCCCTGGCAGCCCTGGGCGGGCGGCCTCGCCGAGCCCCACCCCGAAGGGAAACCGGAATGAAATTCGAGGAATACCGGAGTTTCGATGCAACCGGGCTCGCCGAACTCCTGGCCCGCGGTGAGGTGACGGCAAAGGAGCTCCTGGAGCTGGCCGAGGGCAGGGCGCGGGCACTCGCGCAGCAGATCAACGCCGTCTCGGTCTGGGACCTCGAACATGCCGAAGCCAGCCTGGCCGCCGGCCTTCCGGAGGGGCCGTTTCGCGGCGTGCCGTTCCTGCTCAAGGATCTCTACGCCTTCCTGCAGGGCACACGGCTGACCAACGGCAGCCGTCTGACGCGCGATGTGGTGGCCGATTTCGACACCACTTTCATCGCCCGGGCGCGGGCCGCCGGTCTGGTGGTGTTCGGCAAGACCACGACCCCCGAATTCGGCCTCAACGTCGTCACCGAACCCGTACTGCACGGCCCCTGCCGCAATCCCTGGGATCCCGACCACAGTCCGGGCGGCTCCTCGGGCGGCGCCGCGGCGGCGGTGGCGGCCGGCATCCTGCCCATGGCCCACGCCACCGATGGCGGCGGTTCCACCCGCATTCCGGCCTCCCACTGCGGGCTGGTCGGGCTCAAGCCGAGCCGTGCCCGGGTGCCGGTGGGGCCGCTCGTCGCCGAGGCCTGGAGCGGTCTCGCCACCGGCCTCGTGATCTCCCGCAGCCTGCGGGACACGGCCTGCTTTCTGGATGCCGTGCACGGGCCCGAGAACGGCGATTTCTACGCTTGTCCGCCGCCTGCCGCCCCGTTCCGGGAAAGCCTCGAGCGGTCACCGGGAAGGCTGCGCGTGGCCCTGGTGGAGCGGGCTCCGCTGGGCATTCCTCTCCATCCCGAGGTGAAGACCGCCCTCGACCGGGCGGCGCGGCTTCTGGAGGAGATGGGACACCATATCGAAGAGGCCACCATTCCCCTCGAGGGCGAGCGCATGGCGGCGGCCTTTCTCGATGTGGTGTCGGCCAACTGCGCCAACGATCTCGAGGCCTGGGCAACGCGCCTCGGGCGCCGCCTGGACGAGGAGCATCTGGAACGCTGCACCCTGGCGCTGGTGGAGCAGGGGCGCAAGGTCTCGGCGGTCGCCTATCTGCGCAGCCTGCAGACCGTTCAGCAGGCGGCACGCGCCTTCGGCACCATGTTCCGCCGCTTCGATCTCGTCCTGAGTCCGGTCTGTGCAGCGCCGCCGCCGAAGATCGGCGAGATCGACCAGAACGACTTGATCCCGCTGCGCTTTCTGGAACGCAACCGGCCCTATGTCTGCTTCACGAGCCTCTACAACGCCTCGGGCTGTCCGGCGATCAGCCTGCCGCTCCATGTGAGCGCTCGAGGGCTGCCGATCGGCATCATGCTGGGGGCACGGTTGGGGGGCGAGGAGCTGCTTCTCTCGGTGGCCGCCGAGATCGAACGGGCCTCGCCCTGGTTCGACCGGGTTCCGCCGATCTGATCCCGCGCCTCCGGGCGTCAGGCGTTGCCGATGAGGATGCCCGCCACGAACACCAGAAAGCCGCCCAGCACCACCTGATAGGCCGCCTGCAGGAAGGGCGTGTCCATGTATCTCGCGCGCACCCAGGCGATCGCCCAGAGCTCCAACAGCACGACGATGACGGCGATGGTGGTGGCCACCCGAAAATCGGGGATGAGGTAGGGCAGGGTGTGGCCGATCCCGCCCAGGGTGGTCATCACCCCGCAAACCGTGCCCCGGATCCAGGGATGACCGCGGCCGGTCAGCTCGCCATCGTCGGAGAGCGCTTCGGCGAAGCCCATCGAGATGCCGGCGCCGACCGAAGCGGCGATGCCGACCAGGAACGCTTCCCAACTGTTGCCGGTGGCGAAGGCGGCGGCGAAGAGCGGCGCCAGGGTGGAGACCGAGCCGTCCATGAGGCCCGCCAATCCCGGCTGGACGTACTGCAGCACGAAGCGGCGATGGGCGGCGACCTCCTCCTCGGTGGCCGCCTCGCCGCTCGCATACTGCTCCCGTAGACGGCGCGCGAGCGAAGCGTGCTGGCTCTCGGTCTCGGCGAGATCGACCAGGAGCTGGCGCAGGGAAACGTCGGTCACATGTTCCGCCGCCTTCAGATAGAAGTTGCGGGTTTCCTCCTCCATATCCTCGGCGATGTGGCGGATGGTCTGGAGATTGGCGTGCTTCATCAGCCACACCGGGCGCCGGCGGATGAACCCCCGCACATGTTCCCGCCGGATCATCGGGATATGGTCGCCGAACTTCCGGCGGTAGAGCTCGGTCAGTCGCCGGCGGTGCTCGCTTTCCTCCGCGGCCATCTCCTCGAACACCTTGGCCGAATGCGGGAACTGGTCGCGCAGCGCCTCGGCGAAATCCCTGTAGATCCGCCCGTCCTCCTCCTCCAGCGAGATGGCGAGGGCGAGGATCTCGCGTTCGGAAAGTTCCGAAAATCGCTTGGTCGGCCCGAAGGTGAGCGGAAACATGGCGGCTCCGTCGGCTGTGTTCTGTCGTTGCTGCCGTCACCCGGCGGTGGCCGAATGTAGGCGGTCCGCCCGCTTTGTCCACGCCCGCCGAGGCTGGAGCCGGTCGGAGCGGTGCGCTAGAAGGGCGCGGGATGTTCCGTTCGCCGGAGCAGGGGGGAGGAAGGTGATGTCCGCTCGTTTCGATCTGTCCGGCCGGGTGGCCGTGGTCACCGGCGGCAATGGCGGCATCGGCCTCGGTATGGCCAGGGGTCTCGCCGAGGCCGGCGCGGCGGTCGCCCTGGTCGGTCGCGACGAGGCCAAGAGCGCAGCCGCGGTGGCGGCACTCGAAGCTGAAGGTGCCCGCGTCATCGGCATCCGCGCCGATGTCGCCGATGCCGCCTCCTGCGAGGCGATGGTGGAGACCGCGGTGCGGCGACTGGGCGGTCTCCACATTCTCGTCTGCAATGCCGGCATCAACATCCGCAAGCCACCGGAGACTTATACCGCCGAGGAATGGCG
This sequence comes from Alphaproteobacteria bacterium, assembly GCA_026984595.1. GTDB lineage: Bacteria > Pseudomonadota > Alphaproteobacteria > Geminicoccales > Geminicoccaceae > JALSRW01. The sequence goes on along the minus strand of JALSRW010000270.1, from coordinate 2,320 downwards.
GCGCATTCTCGCGATCAATCTGGACGGCACCTGGAACTGCTGCCTCGCGGCATACCCGGCGTTGCGCGATGCGGGCGGCGGCAAGATCATCACCAACGGTTCGATGCTCTCCCTGTTCGGTGCTCCCTTCGCCGCACCCTATGCCGCTTCCAAGGGCGGGGTGGTGCAGCTCACCAAATCGCTGGCCACCGCCTGGGCCAAGGACAACATCCAGGTCAACTGCGTGCTGCCGGGCTGGATCGACACCGAGCTCACCCGCCGGGCGCGGCGGGATGTGGATGGGCTCGACCGCAAGGTCGTCGAACGCACGCCCGCGGGACGCTGGGGCGTGCCGGAGGACCTCGCCGGCATCGCCGTGTTCCTCGCGAGCCCGGCCTCGGATTTCGTGACCGGCACTGCGATTCCGGTGGATGGCGGCTATTCCGCCCAGCTCTGAGGAAATCCCGGCGGCGATGGGGGAGCCGGGCGCATCGGCGATGCGGCCGGGCCGGGCCTTCGTCGTCCTGCTTTCGGCCCTGGTCGCCTTCCAGGCCATTTCCACCGATCTCTATCTGCCCTCGCTACCGGCGATCACCGCCGACCTCGGAACCGATATCGAGGCGGTCCAGCTCACCCTCTCGCTGTTCCTTTTGGGTTTCGCCTTCGGCCAGCTCTTCTGGGGGGCGCTGTCCGATCGGTTCGGCCGGCGGCCGGTACTGCTCGCCGGGCTCGGAGCCTATCTGCTTTCCACTTTGGCCTGTGCGCTGGCCCCCTCCATCGGCCTGCTGATCCTCTTCCGTCTGCTCCAGGGCGCCAGCGCTTGCGCCGCGGTGGTGCTGGGGAGGGCGGTGGTGCGCGATCTCTGGGCACCGCAGGAGGCGGCGCGGGTACTCTCCTATCTGGCCTCGGCCATGGCCCTGGCGCCGATGGCCGGTCCGATCCTCGGCGGCTGGCTCACCGAGCGCTGGGGCTGGCGCGCGAATTTCTACGCGCTGGCGCTGTTCGGCGTTCTGGTCCTCGCCGCCAGCGCCCGTCTGCTGGCCGAGACCAACCGGCTGCGGGACCCGGATGCCTTGCAGCCGCGGCGACTGCTGGGCGGTTGCCGGATCATCCTCGAAAGCCCGGTGTTCCGTGCCCACGCCCTGGCCGCCGCCTTCGTCTACAGCGGCATCTTCACCTTCATCTCCGGCTCCTCCTATGTGCTGATCGAGCTCGCCGGTCTCGGCCCGCGCTTCTATGGGCTGGCCTTCGCCACCGCCGCCTTCGGCTACATGCTCGGGGGATTTGCCGGCGGCCGTCTCAATCGCCGGCTGGCGATCCGCGGTCTGCTCCTGGGCGGCTCGACCATCACGGTGGCGGCGGCCGGCCTCGGCTTCCTCCTGGCCCTGCGGGTGCCGCCCGGTTTCGTGGCCATCGTGCTGCCGGTCTTTCTCTTCATGTTCGGCGCCGGTCTGGTGCTGCCGGCGGCGATGGCCGGGGCCATCGGACCGTTTCCCGAGCGGGCGGGTGCGGCCTCGGCCCTGCTCGGCTTCATCCAGCTTGTGGTGGCGGCCGCGGTAGGGGTCGTGGTGGCCGCGCTCTATGACGGGACGGCGCGGCCGATGACCGGCATTCTGGCGCTCGCCGCGCTGGCCACCCTGGCCGCGTCCTTCATCGCTGCGCGGCCCCGCGAAGCGCCGCCGTAAAGCGCAGGATACGGCGGCAGGCCTCGGCCAGATCGTCCTCGTCGGCGGACAGGCTGAGGCGCACCCAGTCCCGCGCGCCGGGGCCGAAACTCTCGCCCGGCAGCAGCGACACCCCGGCCTCTTCCAGCAGCCGGCGGGCGAAGCTCTCGCCGTCGAGCCCGAGCCTCCCCACCCCCAGCACCACGAACATGCCGGCCCGCGGCGGATGCAGCAGCAGGTCGGGATCGGCGGCCAGAGCCCCGCACACCAGCGCCGCGCGCCGTTCGTAGAGGCGGGCGATCTCCCCCTCGAAACGGTCGAGACGGGCCATCGCTTCCACCGCCGCCTCCTGGATGAAGGGGGGCAGACCATAGGTCATCACCCCGGCCAGATGCTCCAGATAGTGGGCGAGGTCGGGCGGAGTGACGGTCCAACCGACGCGCCAGCCGGTCATGGCACAGCTCTTGGACAGGCTCTCGACGACGGCGATGCGCTCGTGCCGGTCGGCGAAGGCGAGGGCGCTGACATGGCCGCCGCCGTAGACCATCCCGGCATAGACCTCGTCGGAGACGAGCCAGAGACCGTGCCGCCGGCACAGCGCGACGAGCTCCGCCATGGTCTCGCGCGGGATCACCGTGCCGGTGGGATTGTGGGGGGTGTTGATCAGTACCGCCCGG
>JALSRW010000269.1 GCA_026984595.1 Alphaproteobacteria bacterium | reverse complement strand
AAGACCGCCGACCGCGACGACTGGCCGCGGGTCGCCCTCGGGCTCGAGGTCGCGGGGCCGGCGGACCATCCCCCACCGGCGCAGCCGATGCCGCTCGGTGGCCTGCAGCGCCTGGTCGGCTTTCACGAGCTCGCCGACGGTTGGGAGGAGGCGGCCGAGCCCGGCGAGCCGCCCGCGGACGGGCGCTATCTCGTCCACATTCTCTCGCCCACGCGTTTCCGGGACGGCAGCTGGCCGCGGCCGGGGGCGGAGCTCGACGATGCGTTTCCCGGCAGGCTGGTGTTCGCCTGCTGCGGTCGGGCGCAGTACGTGGGCGGTTGGGACGGCCGGCGCGGTGTCTCCTCCTTCGGCCCGCGGCCGAACCGGCCGCATCTGCCGGCGGGCAGCGTGCTGTTCCTCGAGGCTGCCGATGAGGCCGACCGGCTAAGGCTCGCGGAGCTCTGGCGATCGGACGTGCGGGCGGTGGGCGAGCGCACGGCGCTCGGCTTCGGACATTTCTGCTTCGGATACTGGCCGCGGAGGGAAAGCGGGCGATGAAGACGCTGATCCTGGGCATGCTGGCGGAGACCCACGTCCATCCGGGCGCGGGTCAGCGGGAGGGAGCGGTGGACCTGCCGGTGGCGCGCGAACGTACCACCGACTATCCCTTCGTCCCCGGCTCCGGGGTCAAGGGCGCGGTGCGGGAGCTGGCAGAGCGCACCCTCGGGGCCACCGAGGACGACGCTCAACGCATCACCGAGCTCTACGGTGCACCTTCGAGCGCCGGCAGTCTGAGCTTCACCGACGCGCGGCTGCTGCTCCTGCCGGTCCGCTCGCTGGCCACCGCCGCCGTCTGGCTCACTTGCCCCCATCTGATCGAGCGCTACGGCCGCGATCTCGGACGGGCCGGGCTGGACGAGGTGCCCGCCATCGAGGCGCCGGGCGAACAGCGTTTCCTCGGTCCGAAGTCGCTGGGCGAACGACTGTTTCTCGAAGAGCGGCTGTTCACGCGCGCGGGCGAGCTGCCGACGGGGCTTGTGGACGCCCTCCGTCCGCTCTTCGGCGACAGCCCGGCCGCCGCCCGGCTCGGTGAGCGGCTGGTGATCGTCCGCGACGACGATTTCGCCTGGTTCGCGCGCTACGCCCTGCCGGTCCATGCCCGCAATGTGCTCGACGACAGGACCAAGATCTCGACCAACCTCTGGTACGAGGAAAGCCTCGCGCCGGACACGCTGCTCTACACGCTGGTGGTCTGCCGGGACGAAGAAGCCGCGCAGCACCTGCGCGGGCTGTTCTTCGGCGAGGGCGGGCGGCCCTATCTGCAGCTCGGCGGCAACGAGACCGTCGGCCAGGGCTGGTTTCATCTGGCGGAGGTGGGGGCGTGACGGCAGCGAAGACCATCGAACAGCAACGCGCCGAGACGGCGCTCGAGGCGGTCCGGAACGTCGCCGGCAGGGCGAACGATGTCCAGCGCATGTACGCCTCCTATGCCAAGAGCCTGCCGGCCATGATCCTGATGGCCGGGCTCGGCCAGGCGCTGGCCACCGCCATGAGCAAGGGCGCCGGCTCGGCGAGCGGCGGCAATGCCGAGGCCTGGAGGCTGCTGGTCGGCCATCTCGAAGTCTGGCTGGTCCGCCGGTGCCCGGAAAGCCCCTATCGCGGGGCCGCCCCCCCGGAGACGGGCGACGGACCGGCAGGCCTCGCCCTGATGCGCGCGATCGTCGACCACGATCAGCGGGCCTATGTGATCGCCCAGGCCGAGGCGCTCGCCTATCTGCAGTGGCTCAAGAAGTTCGCCAATGCGCTGCTGGCGCGGGAGGCGGGCGATGGCGGGTGAGCTTCCGCTCTATCGTGAGGCGCGCGAGGCGCGCCCATCCCACTGGTACCCGCACGGCCATGCCGGCCTCTGGTGGGACAGGTTCTGTGATCTGTGGAAGGAAGGCTTCGACGGGCTCGTGTCGCAACTGGTGGAGGAGGCGGGTGGCGGAAAGCCGGAGGAGGAGCGGCCGGGAAAGCTCGAATGGATCCTCACGCTCTTGCACCGTCGGCGAGCGGACGGCTGGGTACACCACAAGGCGAGCGCCGAGGCCTCGCTGCGGCTCGGCCGGAAAGAGGAGCTCACCGAGCTGCACCGCCGGCTCGACAGCCTCTATCGCGCCCTCGGCGCCAAGAAACGGGACCTGGTGGCCACCGCCCCCTTCGTCACCGGCACCGGCTACGAGCATCCCACCGAGAACGGCTTTCTGTTCCACCACACCTTCGCCGTGCCGTATCTTTCCGGCTCGGCGGTCAAGGGGCTGGTGCGCGGCTGGGCCGAGGAGAAAGGCGTGCACGAGGACGATCGCACGCGGATCTTCGGCCCGCGGAAGGACGGCCTCGGCGTCGGCTCGGTGGTGTTTTTCGACGCCTTCCCCATCGAGCCCGTGGCCCTCACGGTCGAGGTCATGACCCCGCACTATCAGCCCTGGTACCAGCAGGGGCCGGCACGACCACCCGCCGACTGGTACGCTCCGACGCCCATCCCCTTCCTGGTGGTGGCGCCGGGCGCACGCTTCCGTTTCGCCGTCGCCCCGCGCCGGGTGCAGCATGAGGACGACCGGCGGGACGCGCGGCAGGTTGCCGACTGGCTGGTGCAGGCGCTCGCCGAACTCGGCGCCGGGGCCAAGACCGCCGTGGGCTTCGGCCGCTTCGCCGAGGACCTGAGCGAGAGCGACGATCTCAAGGAGGGTGCCGAGGCCGATCTTGCGCGCTGGAAGGGGCGTCCGCACAAGGAACCTCTCGGCCAAGCGGCGCCTGCCCAAGGAGCGGACAAAGGCGGGTCTGCGGCCGTACAAGCGCTCGGTCCCGCACGGACATTTCCGATCGGCACGCGCGTCCTTTACGCGGA
>JALSRW010000268.1 GCA_026984595.1 Alphaproteobacteria bacterium | reverse complement strand
CTGGGGGCGGGATGATCCGGCAGGGGGTGGAGTTCGACCCCATCGGCCGGCGGATCGCCTATCACTTCCTGCGCCGCCACCCGGGGGACGTGACCGAAACCGGCCTGGCGGACGAGAGGGTCCGGGTGCCGGCGTCGGAAGTGATCCACGTGATCGATCCCGTGGAAGCCGGACAGGTGCGGGGCGTGTCGCGCTTTGCGCCCGCCATCGTCAAGCTGTTCTTCCTCGACCAGTATGATGACGCCGAGCTCGACCGGAAAAAGGTCAGCTCGATGTTTGCGCTGTTTGTCACTTCGCCGCAGGTGGATGCGCCACTGGATTCGCCCGACGAGCCGCTGGCAGTGGAGCCGGGCCAGGTCGTGCGGTTGGACCCGGGCGAGGAGATCGCGACGCCCTCGCCGCCAGACAGCGGGCCGACCTACGAGCCGTTCCAGTACCGGACCCTGCTGCAGGTCTCGGCCGCGCTGGGCGTGCCTTACTCTTACGTGTCGAACGATCTGGCCAAGGCCAACTTCGCCAATTCGCGCCTGTCGATCATCGAGTTCCGCCGCCGCGTCATTGCCTGGCAGCACCGGGTCTTGATCCACCAGCTGTGCAAGCCGGTCTGGGCGCGATGGATGGATACCGCGGTGATGGCGGGTGCGCTGGATCTGCCGCGCTATGACGCCAACCGCCGGGCCTGGCTCAAATGCGAATGGCTGCCCCCGAAATGGGAATGGGTGGACCCATTGAAGGACATCACCGCCGAGATTGCCGAGATCGAGGCCGGGCTCAAGTCTCGCTCCATGGCAATGAAGCAGCGAGGCTATGACGCCGACCGGGTGGATGCGGAAATCGCCAGAGATCGCGCGCGCGAGGCCGAGCTTGGTCTGGATTTCCGCCGCCCGGGCTCGCCGGCGCAAGGCGCGGCGCAGCTGGTCGATGCCCCGAGCGATACGCCGGCCGATAACATGGACACCACAAACCCATGACCCGAACCGACATGCTTGCCCGCCGGCTGGCCGCCCGCCCGCTGGCGCTGGCCCCGCGCGCCGTCGAGGCGCTGGTGGCCGCACCGCAGGCCTTTCTCGGAGAGGCCGAGAGCCCGCAAGCCGCCTGCCAAGGCTGGGTGATGACCGAAGGCGGTATCGCGCATCTGCCGGTCGTCGGCCCGCTGGTGCAGCGCAGCGACTGGCTGACGGGGCTGTTCGGGATTGCCAGCTACGATGACATTGCCGCCGCGGCCGAAGATGCCTTTGCCGACCCCGGCACGCGCGCGGTGCTGATGGAAATCGACAGCCCCGGCGGCGAGGTTGCTGGGTTGTTCGATCTGGTCGATCGTCTCGCGGCACTGAAGGCCGAGACCGGCAAGCCGCTCTGGGCCATCGCCCGCGAACAGGCGCTGTCGGCAAGTTACGCGATTGCCTCGGTGGCGGATCGGTTGCTGATCACCCAGACCGGCGAGGTTGGCTCGATCGGCGTCATTGCCGTGCACATGGACCAGAGCGCCCATGACCAGGCCGAAGGCCGCAACTACACCCTGATCCATGCGGGCGCGAAGAAGGTGGATGGCAATCCGCACATTCCGCTGACGCCCGAGGCGCTGGCCGACATCCAGGCGGATGTGGACGATCTCTACGCCCGGCTCGTGGCCCGCGTGGCCCGGGCGCGGGGCATGACCCCCGAGGCTATCGCCGCCACCGAGGCCGCCGTTTACCGCGGCCAGCACGCCATCGCGGCCGGGCTGGCCGATGGCATCGCCACGCTGGAAGGCGCGCATGCCGGCCTGCTGGCCGCGATTGATGCTTCACCACTCACCAGAACCCCCACACGCAAAACCTTTGACACGGAAAGGACCGACACCATGGCAGTGAAAGGCAAGAGCAATGCAAAACCGGCATCGCAGGCAGCGGAGGAAACGACGGAGGCGGGAACGGCTGCGCCCGAGATGGGGGCGACGCCCGAGGCAACTGCCCCGGTCGAAGAAACGACCCGTGTTCAGGCCCTGACACCAGCGCCAGAGCCGGCCGCGGCGAAACCCGACCCGGCCACCCAGATCCGCGAACAGGCGGCCGAGATTGCCGAGATCGCGGCCCAGGCTTCCCGCCTCGGGCTGACCATCGATGCCGCCGAGGCCGTGCGCGCCGGCACCGGGCCCGATGCCTTGCGCCGGGCCGTGCTCGAGCAACTGGCGAAGACCACCGATGCCACCATCGTCGCCTCCATCGCCCCGCCCACGGGCGAGCCTACCCAGAAGGAAAGCCCGCTGATCGCGGCGGCCAGGGCAGCAGCAGCCAGCCAATCGGCCTGACCATCACCCCCTGACATGAAGGACCCCCACCATGCCCGTTCTCACCCAGCCGCCCTCCATGGGCGATCTCCTCAAATACGAGGAAAACCCCGACTATTGCCGCGAGACCGTCACCCTGCTGGCCGGCACCAATTACCCCCTCGGTGCCGTCCTTGGAAAGATTACCGCCAGCGGCAAGTACAAGCTCTCGCCCGACACCGGCACCGACGGGTCCGAGGTCGCCGTCGCGGTGCTGATCGAGGCGGTGGACGCCAGCGCCGCCGATGCCGTGGGCCTGATCGTGGCACGCGGCCCCGCCATCGTCTCGAAGGCCCAGCTGAACTTTGACGCCACCGTCACCACGGCCGCCAAGATCACCGCCAAGGAAGGCCAGCTGGCCGCCGCCGGGATCGTGCCGCGCGACGCCGCCTGATCCCTCCTCCATCTGATCCCCCCATCCGGAGACACCCCCATGCCCACCATCATCAACCCGTTCGACGCGGGCGGTTATTCCCTCGCGGAGATGACCCGCGCCATCAACATCCTGCCCAACATCTATACCCGCCTGGGCCAACTCGGCCTGTTCCGCTTCGAGGGCATCACCCAGCGCAGCGTGGTC
>JALSRW010000267.1 GCA_026984595.1 Alphaproteobacteria bacterium | reverse complement strand
CGCCGCGGCCATGCGCCCGGTCGATCAGCACCGGCTCGCGCCGCCCCCGGCCCCCTTCTGGCGTCATCTTCACCGGCAGGGCCGACGCGTAGCCGTCGTCGATGTGCCCTATGCTCCTCCGCCGGAGCAGAGTGAAGCGGCCGTCGCCCTCGAGGGCTGGCAGGGACATGACGCCACCGATCGCGGCCCCTGCGCGCGGGGAATCGACATCCCCCGGGCGAGCTGCGGCTGGCTCGGCCCGGAGCCGTACGGCGCCGTGGGCGATTACGCCCTCGTCGATCTCGAACGATGCTGTCGGGGGGCCACGGCTGCGGTCGCGGAGGTAGCGGTGCGCATCCTGCGCGAACAGCGCCCCGACCTGCTGCTGCTGGTATTCGGGGCGCTGCACCGGGGGGGACATTACCTGCATGCGCCGGAAGGCCTCGCCAGGGCAGGTCTCGTCACCCCGGCCACCGCCGAGCGGCTCGCCGGCGCCCTCGACGACATCTGGAGCGCGGTGGATGCGGCCGTCGGGCGCATCCTCGCTGCCGCCGGAGAGCGCGCCATCGTCCTGGTGTTCGCACTGCACGGCATGGGGCCGGAGAGCCCGTGGACCGACCGCCTGCCGCTGCTGCTCGATCTCCTCGCTGGCGGGGCAGCCCCCGAAGGGAAGGGAGGATGGCTGAAGCGCCTGCGGCGGTCGCGCATGGTGCTCCGCCTGCAACGCCGCCTGCCCGAACGCCTGCGGCAGACATTCGGTGCATGGGCCTGGCGCCGCCTCTATGACTGGTCCCGGACCCGGATCTTTCCCGCCCCGAGCGAGGGGGTCGGTGCGCTGCGGCTCAATCTGCGCGGCCGGGAACGTGCGGGGATCGTGGCGCCCGGTGCGGAGGCACGCGCGGTGCTGGAGGAGACCGCCGCAGCGCTGCTCGGTCTGCGCGAACTCGCAAGCGACCTGCCGCTGGTCGAGACGGTCCGGCCGCTCCTCGACGCAGCCGGCGCGACCGTGGCCTCGACCCTGCCGGATCTCGTGATCCAGTGGCGTCCCCTGCCGTGGTGGATGTGCGAGGGGGTGCGGACGGCGGACGGGCGCATCCTGCGCTTCGACGAGATCCCCGCGCCGCCGTCGGGGCGCACCGGAGCCCACCGCCCCGGCGGCTTCGCGCTGGTGGCCGGGCCGGGCGAAGATCATCGCCCGCCTGCCGCCCTCTCCCTCCTCGATCTCGTTGCATGGCTGCGCCGCTGGGCGGGTGACCCGACGGTGCAGGTCCGCTAGCCGCGACGGCGGAAGGTCCATGCCAGCGCAACTGCCCAGATGGCACCGGCGATCCCGAGCCGCACCGGCGCGGCTGTGCCGAGCGCGGCGAGAAACCACGCCACCGACAGGGGGGCGCACGTGGCCAGTGCCGGCGCAACGACGGCCGCACCCTGTACCCGCAGCCAGGCTGCGAGGGCGGGAAGGAGCGGCACGAGCAGGGTCGCGGCAGCGAGGCCTTCAGCACCCGCGAACCAGGTGACGGGGGCGAACAGGACAAGCGCGAGGGCGAAGGCGAGCCACGGCAGGCCGACGGCTTCCCTCATGCGAGCAGCCGCGAAGGCATGGATGCTCAGAAGCTGAAGCAGCCCGGTGCCGAGACCGAGGCCGAGGGTCAGCAGGCGGGCGAGATCGCCCGCTTGCGCGTAGGCGGGACCGAACAGCAGCGGGACGATCCAGGGCGCCTCGAAGGCGAGCAGAACTGAAGGCGGCAGCAGCATCAGCAGGGAAAGGTCGAGCGAAGTGGTGCGGAAACGGCTCCCGGACGCCGCATCTGCGAGAATGAGCGGGGCGGTCGCGAGCGGTACGAGCAGCGGCAGGCGGGCGAGCGTGAGGGCGGCGGCGAACAGGCCCGCCCGGTCGCCGGTCTCGAAGCCCGAAGCGAACCACAGCGGCAACGGGACCATGAGCTGGAAGGCGAGGACCCGGCTCCAGGCCAGGCTGGCATCCGCCGCGAGCCGCCGCATCGCGCCCGGGGGAGGCAGTCGCGGCCGCAGACGCAGCAGCAGCCAGCCGCCCAGAAGACCGCAGCCTGATGCCAGGGCGTTCGCCATCAGCGCCGAGGCGACGGAGGGAGCGAGCCACAGCGCCAGGACGGTCAGGAGCAGGCGCGCCGCGGCGTAGCCGAGGGTGATCAGGGCCGGGGCGCTGGGCCGGCCGAGGGCGGGGGCACCGGTCACGAGACAGAGATAGGGGAGGAAGGCGAGCGCATCGAAGGCGGCGACCCCGAGCAGGACGCCCATCCCCGCCTGCGCGGTAAGCGTGGCGACGAGGGCAGCCGCGAGCCACAGCACCATGGCCGCGAGAAGACCGAGCAGGAAGGTGAGCGCGAAGCCCCACTCCATCCATCGCACATCATCCTCGGCGGCCGCGAGGCGCGCTGCGGCGGACGGGACGCCCAGGCGCGCGACGAGCTCGGTCGTCAGCAGCAGACTGTAGACGACCGCGAACAGTCCGTAGGCGTCCACATCGAGGAAGCGGGCGACGGCGACGTTCACCCCATAGCCGGCCGCGGCCAGCGCAGCCTGCGCCAGCAGGGCGAGGAACGGGGCAAGAGGCGTGGCCATGGGCTTCCGGGGAGCCATGCCCCGTCCCTAGCGGTCCCATGCTTTGCCGTCGATGGTCAGGCAGCGGCCGTTTCCGCGCATTGCGCGGGCGCGCGCACGATCGCGGCGACGCCGCCCCACCCCAAGCGGCCGCGCCCCGGCGCGAGCAGACGGAGGCCCCACGCGTTCAGCCTAGAGCTCGGCGCTCACCTTGATGCCCGGCCGCGTGGTGGATGCGCTCGAACGCGGATCGACCCGCCAGCAGTGCACCGTGCAAGGCCAGTCGTGACTTTCGCATATGCCTTTGACCGGGACCGGAAGCCTCGGTAAC
>JALSRW010000266.1 GCA_026984595.1 Alphaproteobacteria bacterium | reverse complement strand
GGCCCGGCGCAGATGGGCGGAGATGGCGTCGGGCACCGGTTCGCGGAGAACGACGATGACCCCGCGTCCGGCGGCGCCGATCATCCGCATCGCCTGGTGGAGCTGATCGCCCCGGCCGCTCTGCCCTTCGCCCAGCAGATCCTCGAGCATGTTCACCGCATGGACGCGCACGAGTACCGGCTCCTCGGTGGTGAGATCCCCCTTGAGCAGCGCCACATGCTCGACCCGGTCGAGCAGGTTGACATAGACCTGGAGGCGGAAATCGCCGCCGTAGCGGCTCTTGAAATGGGTGGCGATGTCGCGTTCCACCAGCCGGTCGTGCTTGAGGCGATAGGCGATGAGATCGGCGATGGTGCCGATCTTGAGGCCGTGGCGCTGGGCGAAGGCGACGAGGTCCGGCAGCCGGGCCATGGTGCCGTCGTCGTTCATGATCTCGCAGATCACCCCCGAGGGATCGAGCCCGGCGAGACGGGCGATGTCCACCGCCGCCTCGGTATGGCCGGCGCGCACCAGCACCCCGCCGTCGCGGGCCATCACCGGGAAGACATGGCCCGGCGAGACGATGTCCTCGCGGGTGCTGGCGGAGTCGATGGCCACGGCGATGGTGCGGGCGCGGTCGGCGGCGGAGATGCCGGTGGTGACACCTTCCCGCGCTTCGATGCTGAGCGTGAAGGCGGTGGACAGGCGGAACTCGTTGCCCTGGGCCATCAGCGGCAGGCCCAGCTTCTCGCAACGCTCGCGGGTGAGCGCGAGGCAGATCAGGCCGCGGCCGTGCTTGGCCATGAAGTTGACGGCGGCGGCATCGCAATACTGGGCGGGAATGATGAGGTCGCCCTCGTTCTCCCGCTCCTCGTCATCGACCAGGATGAACATCTGGCCGGAACGGGCGGCCTCGATGATGTCCTCGATGGGGCTCAGCGCGTCGCTATGCGGCATGACCTCGGGGCTCGTTGCGGAAGGCGAGTTGTCTGGCCACATAGCGCGCCAGCATGTCGGCTTCCAGATTGACGCGATCGCCCGGCCGGCGGCGGCCGAGGGTGGTCGCATCCAGGGTGTGGGGGATGACCATCACCGTGAACTGCTCGCGGTCGACCGCGTTGACGGTGAGCGACACGCCGTCGACCGCGATCGAGCCCTTGACCGCCACCAGCGGCGCGAGATCGGGCGGCATGGAAACGCGCAGGATGCGGCTGTCGCCGGCCGGCTCGACGGCTTCGACCCGGCCCACCGCATCGACATGACCGAACACCAGATGGCCGCCGAGTTCGTCACCGATCCTGAGCGAGCGTTCGAGATTGAGGAGATCGCCCTCCTTCCAGTCGCCAGCGGTGGTGCGGGCCAGGGTCTCCGGCGAGACGAACACCCGGTAGCGGCCGGGCTCTCTGGCGAGGACCGTCAGGCAGACGCCGTCATGGGCGATCGAGGCGCCGATCGGCACCGCTTCCGTGTCGAAATCGACCGCCACGGTGAGGGTGCGGCCGTCGTCTTCCGCGACCGAGACGAGGCGGCCGAGATGGGTGACGATACCTGTGAACAAGGCGTTTCCTCAGCGTTTTCGCACATAGAGGGCGAGATGATCCCCGCCCAGCCGCAAGTCTTCCACCGCTTCGAAGCGGGCGGCGGTGTCGACCCGCTCGACACCGAGATCGCCGACCGCGGCCAGGGCGTCGCCGCCCAGCAGCAGGGGAGCGGTAGCCAGATGCAGGCGGTCGACCAGATCCTCGCGCAGCAGTGCCGCCACCAGCCTGCCGCCGCCTTCGACCAGCAGCCGGGTGATACCGCGTTCGGCGAGCAGGGCCAAGGCATTCCGCAGGAAGGGTTCGGCCACCGGCAGGAGGGTGGCGCCGGCCTTCTCCAGGGCGCGGGCGGCATCGGCCGGCGGCTCCGCGGCGGTCAGGATCCAGAGCGGCAGTGCCGGAGCATCCCGCAGCAGGCGGGCATCCGGGGACAGGCGCAGGCGCCGGTCGGCGACGACCCGCACCGGGCTTCGCTCCTCCAGCCCCGGCAGCCGGCAGCCGAGGTGCGGATCGTCGACCAGGGCGGTGCCGCTGCCGACCATCACCGCGTCATGGGCGGCCCGCAGGCGATGGCCGAAGAGCCGCGCGCGGGGGCCGGTGATCCACCGGCTGTGGCCGCTGCCGGTGGCGATCCGGCCGTCGAGGCTGGTGGCCAGCTTGACGGCGACCAGCGGTCGTCTCTCGAGGATGCGCAGATAGAGCCCGGCATGCTGGAAGCGGGCTTCCTCTTCGAGACAGCCCAGCGCGACATCGACGCCGGCTTCGCGCAGGGCGGTGATGCCCTTGCCGTCGACCCGGGGGTCCGGATCGCGGCAGGCGATCACCACCCGGGCGATGCCCGCCGCGATCAGGGCCTCGCTGCAGGGCGGGGTCCGGCCGTGATGGGCGCAGGGCTCCAGGGTCACATAGGCGGTGGCGCCGCGCGCCGCCGGTCCGGCCCGGCGCAGGGCCTCGGTCTCGGCATGCGGGCGGCCTCCGGGGCCGGTCCAGCCGCGGCCGACGATCCGCCCGTCGGCGACGATCACGCAGCCCACCGACGGGTTCGGCCAGCAGCGGCCGAGACCGCGCTCGCCCAGCAGCAGCGCCGTGCGCATGAAGCGCGCATCGGTTTCGGCGCTCATGGGATCTGGTCTTCCGCCTCCGGCAGGCGGCGGATGAACTCCTCGAAATCGCGGGTGGTGGCGAAATCGCGGTAGACCGAGGCGAAGCGGACATAGGCCACCTCGTCGAGCTTGGCGAGGCTCTCCATGGCCAGCTCGCCGAGCCGGGTCGAGGGCACCTCGGTCTCGCCGCTGGTCTCCAGGCGCCGCACGATGCCGTTGACGATGCGGTCGATCTGTTCCTCCTCGATGCCGCGCTTGCGGGTGGCGATGCGGATCGAGCGGGCG
>JALSRW010000265.1 GCA_026984595.1 Alphaproteobacteria bacterium | reverse complement strand
GACCGCTCCGCCGAAGCCGCAGCCGGTGCCCGGAACCGCTGCCGGCGGAGGTGGTCGGCCGTGCAGTGCACCTCGTAGCGCCGCCGGCGCTGCGTTGGCGGCGGGAGCCACCCGCCGGGATCGCACTTCCGGTCCCGGAGACGATGGCCGCAGCCGGAGCCTCCGGCCGCTGCGGCGAACCGGTGCCCGGCAGTGGACGCGGTGCCGGCCCGCCCCGGAAACCCTTCCCCGCCCCATTCCCGCGGTTCGGCCGGCGCTCCGACCTCTCCCGCCGTTCCGCCCGGGAACCTTCCCTCGCCGACAAGTCCCGCTGACCGGCACCCCGCATCCCGCCGGCCGGGCTGCCGCGGTTTTGCCGGGCCGGCCAACGCCGAAGTCTTGCCCGGCAAGACCCGCATCCGGACCCGCACCGGCTCGGCCGCGTGCTCACAGAGTTCCGCGCCCCGGATCGAGCGGCTTCGGCACAGCTGCCGCCGGGCTCCCTCCCTGTCGCCGGCGGACCGCCCGCATCCGTGGGAAGCTTCGCTGCAGCGCTCCGCGGGTCAGGCGATCAGCGGGACATGGGGTGCGGCATCGCGCGGCAGCAGCCCGGTCAGGCGCGGATCGTCCGCGATCTCGATCATCCGCGCATACGGGACGAAGCCCGCGCGCATGTAGAACGACAGCGCCGCCGGGTGATCGAAGGTGCAGGTGTGCACCCAGAACCGCCGGGGCCGGTGGGCGAAGGCCCGGGCGATGGCCTCACCGATCATCCAGCGGCCGATCCCCCTGCCGGTGAACGCCGGCAGAACGCCGAAGAAGGCCAGCTCGATATCCGGAAAGCCGCGGCGGTCGAGTTCCACGAGCCCCACGGCGCGCCCCTGCGTCTCCAGCGCGTAGACCTCGACCGCGTCGTCGTGAAGAATGGCCGCGAGTTCGCGGTCGCTCGGCTGCAGGCGGCTGAACCACAGCCAGGGCTCGCCGATCTCGCGAAAAAGCCGCCGGTACCAGCCGGGATCCGGTCGTCGCTTGCGCACCAGTTGCATGCCCGGAGGCGGCGTACTCTGCCCGAGCCCGGGTCTCCGGCGCATCTCCAGACAGGTCACCACCGCCGCGATCTTGCCGGGCGGTACCGCATGGTAGCCGTTCGCCATCATCCGCGGATCTCAGTCCTCCAGCTCGATCACCAGCCCGTCATGGGCGGGAGCCACGCCCGCCGGCAGGCGCGCCGCCCAGTCGGCATAGTCCACTTCGTGGTTCATATGGGTGAGCCAGGCGCGCGCGGGACGCACTCTTTCGATCCATTCCAGCGTCCGCGCCAGATGGGCATGGCTGGGATGGGGCCGCTCCCGCAGCGCATCGACGATCCAGTAGCGGATTCCGGCGAGTGCCGCGAAGGCCGCCTCGTCGAGGCCGTCGGTATCGGTCGAATAGGCGAAGGCGCCGATGCGGAAGCCCCAGCTCCAGCCACGCCCGTGGCGTTGCCGGAACATGAGGAGCTCCAGCGGACCGATCGTGAACCGCCCCTCGGTGATGGCATGGGGCTCGAGCTCGGGGCGCCAGAAACCGAATGCGGCGCGCCCGCCCTCGAACACATAGCCGAAGCGGGCGCGGATCCGGGCGAAGACGTCGGGATGGGCGTATGTCGGGATCGGCCGGCCGATCAGATTGTTGATCTGGCGCAGATCGTCGATGCCGTGGAGATGATCGGCGTGGCTGTGGGTATAGAGCAGCGCGTCGATCGGCCCGATCCCGGCATCGAGGCACTGGGCGCGCAGGTCGGGACCGCTGTCGATCAGCAGGCGCAGCCCCCGGGCCTCGATGTAGAGGGCGCAACGGAGGCTCGTGGCTTTGTGGAAAAGCCGGAAGAAATTGTCGGTGGTGACCCTGGCGATCTCGGCGAGACCGCAGCCCCGGAGCGCCGCCAGCGCCTTGGCGGTGTGCAGGAGGCGGGCCGGCTCGTTGGTCTTCCCGCGATCGGGAACGGGTGCCAGATAGGGGGCGTCGGTCTCCAGCAGCAGACGATCGAGGGGCATTTCGGCGACAATGCTGCGGAGTGCCTCCGAGCGCTTGAAGGTGAGGATGCCGCCGATGCCGAGAGAAAAACCGATCGCCACTGCCCGCTCCGCCAGCTCGCGGCTGGAGCTGAAGCAGTGGATGACGCCCGTGAACGGGCCATGGCGCATCTCTTCCTCGAGGATGGTCATGGTGTCCGCATCGGCTTCGCGGGTATGGACCACGAGGGGCAGGCCGGTCTCGCGGGCGGCGGCGATGTGGGCACGGAAGTTGCGTGCCTGGCTGTCGCGCGGGGCGAAATCGTAGTGATAATCGAGCCCGGCCTCGCCGATCGCCACCACCTCGGGATGGCGGGCGGCCTCGACCAGCACCGCCGGGTCGGCGAGCCCTTCGCTGCCGGCGTTGTGCGGATGGACGCCGAGCGCGCAGACCACCTCCGGATGCCGCTCGGCGAGCGCGATCACATCGCTCCAACTCTCGCGCCGGGTGGCGATGGTCACCATCAATCCGACCCCCGCCTCGCGGGCGGCGGCGATCACCTCCTGCTCGCGCTCGGCGAGCCCCGGAAAGTCGAGATGGCAGTGGCTGTCGACGAAGAACATCTCCGTCAGCCCTCCTGCCAGCGGGGGAAGATCCCCTGCGGCCGCGGCAGCTCGGTGCCCGGCACCAACGACCGCCCCTCCGGTCCGAGCGCGGCGAACCGCCTCTCTGCGGCCGGCACCGCGAGCTGATCGAGGAGCCGGCCCGAGGAATCCGGCAGGAAGGGCAGGGTCAGCACGGCGACATGGCGGATGGTCTCGGCCAGCGTCCACAACACCGTCCGCATGCGCCCGGGATCGCGCTTGCGGAGCACCCAGGGCGCCTGGGCGTCGACGTAGCGGTTGGCCTCGCCGACCAGCTCCCAGACCAGCTCGA
>JALSRW010000264.1 GCA_026984595.1 Alphaproteobacteria bacterium | reverse complement strand
CATCACGAAGTTGGAGGGGGCCAGCGCATCGACGAACTGGCGCGAATAGAATTCGACCTTCTGCCGGGTCTTCTCGTCGAGACCGCGATCCTCGCGCACCGTCTCCAGGATGTAGCGCGAGGCCAGCAGATAGGACTGTTTGATGAAGTCGAACAGCACATTGTCGTGCCAGGCGGGATCCCGGAAACGGCGGTCGCCACGCTCCGGCACCACCACCGGTTCCACCTCCTGGCCGAACATCCGCATGGTGGTCGACTGCCAGAGCTGCATGTAGTCCTGCCACATGGCGAAGTTCCGGTTCATCACCGAGGTCGGATCACGCATCAGCCCGGCCGTGAGTTCGAGAAAGGCGCTGCCGATACTCAGCGGGTCGATGGCCGGCCGACCGTGGTCGACGACCTGCTGGCGTCTGAGGAACTCCTCGACCAGAGTATGGCTCTTGGCGGCGATCTCGCCGACGATCTTCAGCACCTCCTCGTGCTCCCCGCCCTTGCCGCCGCCACCGGCTTGCTGCGCCATCTGCTTTCATCCCTCGGGAACTGCTCCAACGCCCGCAACGCGCAGGCCCAAACTAGGGCGCCACGGGCGCCGCCACAATGGCCCTCTTTCGCTCGTGGGGCGAAGCTATTAAACGATCCTCGAGCAGGCGCCAACCGGGTTCGGCGCGACGAACGGGAGAACCGGCCGGCATCATGAGGGGACGGGACCGCCAAGCGAGAACCGGCCTGCAGAGGATTGCGGGGCCGCTGTTCCTGGGGCTGGCGCTGAGCGCCTGCACCGCCGCCGGACCGCGGCTGCCGCCGGAACTCGCCGCCGCCCGCGAAAAGGCCGCCCGCGAACCCTATCCCGATCTGCGCGAGGTGCCGGAGCGCCCACGGCTCGGTTACAGTATCGAGCAGCGCCGGGAAATCGCCCGCGAGCTCGCGGCCGATCGCGACAATGCGGCCTATGAAGGGCAGAAACTGCGCTACGAGACCGGCCTCGCCCCGACACCCCCGCGGCCGCCCGAGCCGCCGGCGCCGCCGGCAGCGGTGGCGGGCGTCGAAACACCCCGCCCCGGCGCTCCCCCTCCGACCGATGTCGGCCGCGCCTATGTCGAGGAGACCCTGCGAGGCGGCGGGCGCACCGGGGAACTCGACGATCTGATCGAATGGCTGCAGAGCTTCCTCGACAGCGGCGGCGCCGAGCCGTCGGCGGCAGCGGCGACACCAGCCGGACAGACGGCGCCCCGCCCCGGGGCGCAACCGGCAGCGGCGCCGGAGCCCGGAACGGACCGGGCGGCCTCCCGTGCCGCGCCGGCAAAGGCAGTGACCCCGGTGGCCCGGACGGATGTACCGGCGACAGGCGGGAATCGGCCCGAGGCGACCGGGCCTGCGCTCCTGCTCCGGCTCACCTTCGCGGCGGACAGCGCCGAACTCGATGCGGCGGGACGGGCCCGCCTGCGGGCTGTGGCATCCACCCTACGGGACAGCGCGGGACCGGTGATCGTCGAGGCCGGAGCAGCGCTGCCCAGCCTCGGCCGCGAACGGCTGCGGGCCGTCGCCCGCGAACTGGTCGCTCTCGGCGTCTCCGCCGACCGCATCGAGATGCGCCAGCGCGGTACCGGCGACGAGGTCCGGATCGCGCTCGCCGGAGCGCCCGCACCGACGGCCGCCGCGGGATCCGGAGGATGAAACCGGGCATGGTGCCGCCGCTGGAGTTCCATCGCATCCGCCGACTGCCGCCCTACGTGTTCGCCGAAGTCAACGAGATGAAGGCGCGGGCGCGGGCCGCCGGCCGCGACATCATCGATCTCGGAATGGGCAATCCGGACGCGCCGACGCCTCCGCATATCGTCGAGAAGCTGATCGAGACGGTTCGCAATCCGCGCACCCATCGCTACTCGACGTCGCGCGGCATTCCCGGGCTGCGGCGGGCGCTCGCCGGCTATTACGAGCGGCGTTTCGGCGTGCGCCTCGATCCCGAACGGGAGGTCTGCGTCACCCTCGGCTCCAAGGAGGGGCTGGCCAACCTCGCCCAGGCCATCGCCGCCCCGGGCGACACCATTCTCGTGCCCAATCCGAGTTATCCGATCCATCCCTACGGCTTCATCATCGCCGGGGCCGCGATCCGTCACGTGCATCTGGCGCCGGACATCGATCTCATGCGCGAGCTGGCGCATGCCGCCGAACATTCGGTGCCGCCGCCGACCGCAATGATCCTGAATTTCCCCTCCAATCCCACGGCCCTGACGGTGGACCGGGATTTCTACCGCGAGGCGGTGGCCTTCGCCCGCCGGAAGAGCATGCTCATCCTCTCCGACATCGCCTACGCGGAAATCTATTTCGACGAGCCGCCCCCCTCGATCCTGGAGGTACCCGGAGCCTTCGAGGTGGCGGTGGAGTTCTCCTCGCTATCCAAGACCTATTCCATGCCCGGCTGGCGGATCGGCTTCGCAGCCGGCAATGCGCGGCTCATCGCGGCACTGGCCCGCATCAAATCCTACCTCGACTACGGCGCCTTCACGCCCGTCCAGGTGGCCGCCACCGCCGCCCTCAACGGACCTCAGGAGTGCGTCGCCGAGGCCCGTCGGCGCTACCGTGAGCGCCGCGATCTTCTCGTCGACGGTCTGGCCCAGGCCGGCTGGCCGATTCCCCGCCCGGCCGCGACCATGTTCTGCTGGGCGCCGCTGCCCGAGCCGTTCCGCGACATGGGCTCCCTTGCCTTCGCCAAGCTTTTGCTCGAAGAAGCGGAGGTGGCGGTCTCGCCCGGCATCGGTTTCGGCGAATACGGCGAGGGTTTCGTGCGCATGGCGCTCGTCGAGAACCGGCACCGCCTGCGGCAGGCCGTCCGCAACATCCGCCAGTTCCTGTCCCGCCACGGCGTCACCGGTCGGCGCCCGCGGGAACGTCCGGCATCGGGGAGTGTCACACG